>NZ_JAHAJN010000011.1 GCF_018372215.1 Negativicoccus succinicivorans
ACCCGGGCAGTCTACGTGAGCGTAGTGACGGTTGTCGGTTTCGTATTCTACGTGCGAGGTGTTGATGGTAATACCGCGTTCGCGTTCTTCCGGCGCTTTGTCGATCTGGCTGTAGTCCTGGAATTCCGCTTTGCCGCTTTCCGAAAGAACTTTCGTGATCGCTGCGGTCAGGGTTGTTTTACCATGGTCAACGTGACCGATGGTACCGATATTAACGTGCGGTTTGCTGCGTTCAAAATGTGCTTTTGCCATAGGGGTAATTTCCTCCTTTGAATAAAAAATAGCTATTCATATTTTAACGCAAAAAAACAATAACGGCAAGGGTTTGCCAATTTTATGTAATAAAAAAACCTCTCTGCAGAGGTATAGTGGTGGCGGCGCAGGGATTTGAACCCCGGACACTGCGGGTATGAACCGCATGCTCTAGCCAACTGAGCTACGCCGCCATGCTGGAGCTGATGACCGGGATTGAACCGGTGACCTTATCCTTACCAAGGATACGCTCTACCGACTGAGCTACATCAGCTTATCCTTTGGCAATTTATCTGAAAGGAATTAGATGACTTGGTTGCGGGGGTAGGATTTGAACCTACGACCTTCGGGTTATGAGCCCGACGAGCTACCAACTGCTCCACCCCGCGATGTTCAATGGTGGAGGGAGAAGGATTCGAACCTTCGAAGGCAATAGCCGGCAGATTTACAGTCTGCTCCCTTTGGCCGCTCGGGAATCCCTCCATGCAATGCTGGAGCTGGCGATAGGACTTGAACCCACAACCTACTGATTACAAATCAGTTGCTCTACCGATTGAGCTACGCCAGCATGCGTCATAACAAAATTAATTATACTGATGCGGCCGGGTCTTGTCAAGTGCTTCTTTCCTTGCTCCTTTGTTTTGCTGACTTTCATAGTCTAACATAATTTTTTCGTTTTGGCTACTCTTTTTTGACAAAATCTTCAGGGCATTCTGCGATCTGAAGCGGAATTGTAAGCGACTGCAAAACAGCGCAAACATCCGCTTTTGTATCCTCGGTCGCGCGAACACGAGCGATCCCCATGCGGGGATCGACGGTTGTCACCACACCTAAATATTCGTACCCTTCCAAAATACGCACAACATGCGTAATATAGCGACGTTCTGTTTGAAAGTACACTTCGCCCTCACGCATGGATTTTCCTCCGCATCAGACTGTGTTTAGTGACCGCTTGCTGCATCGGCAGACGTACGAGCATCCGCGGATGCGGCGCTCGGGAAATGGCTTCTCCTTCCTCATCGGTCATCTGTTCAATTTTCTGCGTAAATACATTTCCTGCCGGCGTGCGAAACTCAACGACTTCACCGACCGCGAAATGATTGCGCTGCTCGATGAGAGCTGTTTGGGTTGCCTCATCGTATTCCAAAACCAAGCCGATAAATTCATGGCTTTGCACGTTACTCGAGCTGCCGTAAATTTGATCCTGTTCACTCGGGCGTCCCACAGCAAAACCGGTGGTATACGGTCGATGCGAAATTTTTTCCAGCTCCTGATACCACTCCGGACGTACGTAGTAGTCGTCGCCCTCCCGCAAATACGCATCTAGCGCACTTCGATAAACGCCGGTCACAGTGGCCACATAATGAGCGCTTTTCATGCGACCCTCGATTTTAAAGCTGGTGATCCCCGCTTCCGCCATCTTCGGGATCAGCGGCAATAAGCACAAGTCTTTGGAATTAAAAATATACGTTCCGCGTTCGTCTTCTTCGACGGGCCAATATTCACCCGGTCGTGCTTCTTCTACCACACGATATTTGTAGCGGCAAGCCTGAATGCATTCGCCGCGATTAGAGTCACGGGTTTCTGAAAAATAGTTGCTCAAAAGGCATCGCCCCGAATAGGAAATGCACATCGCGCCGTGTACAAAACTTTCGATTTCAACACCTGTTTTTTCGTGAATTTCCTTCGTTTCATCAAGGGACAGCTCTCTCGCCAGTACAATGCGACTCGCTCCCTGCTGCTGCCAGAAACGCGCCGCCGACCAATTCGTAGTATTTGCCTGCGTAGAAACATGTAGTTCTGTATGCGGCGCATATTCTTTCGCCAGCATAAAAACTCCCGGATCGGAAATGATCAGCGCATCCCCCCCGAGCTGATCCAAGCTTTTCAAATAGTCAGGCAATTCCGGTAAATCCCGGTTATGCGCCATGATGTTCACCGTGACATATACTTTTTTACCGCGTTCATGGGCAAATTGAATACCTTCCGCCATTTCAGCAGTATCAAAATTACCGCCATACGCGCGCAAACCGAATGCCTTACCGCCTAAGTATACGGCATCGGCTCCATACTCAATAGCGAATTTAAGCTTTTCCAAATTGCCGGCCGGTGCCAGCAGTTCCAATGGTTTCATACTATGCTTCTATCCCTTTCGTCGGGCGACGGCAAAACCATCCCCTGTTTCATATATCTTCGTCGTAAAATAACGCGGATCTTTCAAATACGCAAGAAAAGCGCGCATGCGATGTGCAATCGTTCGCATGCGCCGCGGTACATCGCTATCGTCAGCACATACATAACCGCGAAATAAAACGTTATCCGCTAAAATAGTCGCATTTTTTTGCAGGAGCGGTTCCGCTAAACGCAAATGCTCCAAGTAGTGACCTTTGGACCCGTCAATGTACAGCAGATCAAACGGTCCTTTGATTTCCCGCAACGCCTCTTCCGCAGTCGCCGACACCACCGTCACTCGATTCTCTACGCCTGCTTGTCGCATTCGTTTCCTTGCTTCCCGATACCGCGGAGCAAACGGCTCAATAGTAACGATCTCCGCCTGCGGCAATAGCGTCGCCATCAAAAGTGCCGAGTAACCGATCCCCGTGCCGATTTCTAAAATCCGACGCGGAGCCGTCGCGAGTACGGCCGAACGAAATAAATCTTCTTCGCTCTTACGAATTTGCGGTATACGAATATCGTCTCCATAGCGGCGCAAAGCTCTGACTTGATTATTGAGATGCGGCATATCGGTCGATATTGGCTTCATGTTCTTCATATGTCTTGGCAAAATGGTGATATCCTTTAGCGTCCGCCACAAAATACAAATATTCGGTAGTCGGTGCATGCAATACCGCATCCATCGCCGCTTTGCCGGGGGCCGCCACCGGTCCCGGCGGCAATCCCTTATGCAAATAGGTATTATACGGTGAAGGAATTTGCGTATCGGCAATACTTAAAACCGGTTTCGGTTCTCCTAAAATATACTGGATGCTTGCGCAAGATTGGAGAGGCATACCGATCGCCAAGCGCTTCTTGAACACTGCGGCAATCGTATAGCGATCATCCTCATACATGGCTTCCTTTTCCACCAGGGACGCCAATGTGATGAAGTCATGCAGACTGAATCCCTGCGCAGTGATTTCTTGCCGCAATTCGGGTGTCAGTTGCTTTTGCATTTCTCGATTCATATGCGCGATGATATCATTGACCGATGCACCGTCCGGAACATCATACGTAGAAGGAAACAAAAATCCTTCTACCGGATAGTCGGTAGCTCGTGTGCTCTGCATATCTGCAGGCAAACTATAAACCTTCGCCGCCTCTAAGAAATCATGCTTCTTAGCGATACCCAACCGATCCAGTCGTTTCGCAATTTGCGACACGGTGAATCCTTCCGGGATCACCACCTGCCGAGCAGCGGGTCGTCCGTCACGCAAGGCGGCGATTACGGCCGGCATCGACATGTTCGTCATGAGATCATAATGCCCTTCTTGGAGCTTATCGACGTTCCCGCTCAAGTATAGTGCGGCACGAAAGATATGCGGATTCCAAATGATATTTTTATCCGCAAGGATTTGGGCTATTTCCGCTCCCGTTTGCGCCGCCTCGATCCGTACCGTTACAGGCTTGCTTTGTACCAACGGATTTTTACCGTAAAGCAGAGCGCCTCCTGCGACGAGTAGAACAAACAGTATTGAAATACTGATTATTTTCTTCATATATACCTCAATGCGTTCATTTTAAAGTTGTTTTTTATTATAGCATATCCTTTAAAATACTCTTTTCAATCTTGTCATTGACAGTACAATGGCGATTCCAACCGCCATTGGTATGTTTGCGTTGCGGTGGTAAAAGAGACTGTTCCCGGCGGCATGTCAACAGATTCCCGCCAAGTAATCGGACCGGCGTATTTTTCTTGGTATTTTTTGATATTGGCATTTTTGTGTCCGCGCACTTTACTGGCGTCACGTGTTGAGTAAGTGATTGTCACCGGCCCGCGCGCCTGTCGGAAACCTTTTTTAAGTTCCTGCGCATACGATCGCGCGATGGTCAACTCTCCCAACGCCGGATGGTACGGTCCCGCGACATACGCAGCATGCGAATCCAGATCTTGCGTCGCCTGCAAACCGATCCGAATGACAGGAATATTATGCTTTGCCAGATAACGTCTCCACCATGCACCCACCAAGATCGCCTGTGCAAGCGTTAAAGGCTGATAATCGCCGTTACGATATTGTCGTTCCAGCAATGTATCACGCAGCACTAACGCCGGATAAATTCGTACAAAATCGGGGGTCAGAGCGACCGTTGCCCGAATGGTCTTGCGCAATGTCGCAAAGGTTTCGCCATAAAGACCGGGCAAAAGCTGTATACCTACCTGCATACCGCCTTCGCGAAGAATTTCTACCGCTTTTACTACCACCGCACTGCGATGGCCGCGATGGGCCTGCCATAAAACGCTGTCATCTAAACTTTGCACACCGAGCTCTACCGTACGTACGCCGTGCGCATATAAAAAAGCGGTATTTTCACCACTAATACAGTCCGGTCGCGTAGAGAGGCGCAATGCAGCCACATCACCTTTTTCCCATGCATATTTGGCCGGCGCGAGCAGTGCCCGCTGCCGCTCTTCACTGAGCGCGGTAAAAGAGCCGCCGTAGAACGCCACTTGCCAGCGGTACGGTCGCGTCGTTGAAGCAAGATATTCCGCAATCGTTTTCGCGACCATAGCCGGCGTAGTACGCTCTGTCTGTGCCGTCAATTTCCACTGGTTGCAAAAACTGCAACGATACGGACAACCGTCATGCGGAATAAAGATGGGAATAATCGCTTCTCTCATTGTAAAAAAAGCGCGGTCATGACCGCGCCCCTCCATTTGTCTCTAACTTTTGCAATGCGGCTTGCGCTGCTTGTTGCGCGGCCGCTTTTTTGCTTTTCCCTACACCGGAGGCAACTGCCTCTCCGTTTAATTCCACTTCCATATAAAATATTTTATCATGATCCGGACCTTCATCACGCAGCAAATTATAACGGAGATCCACATCTCCATCCTGCTGCAAAAATTCCTGCAACTCCGTTTTATAGTCGCGCGTGTAGTCGCCTCTGTCAATCAGATCCAGGTACGGTTTCAAATGCTCCATAATAAATTCCGTGGCCGTTTCGTATGATGTATCAAGATAAATCGCTCCAACTACCGCTTCAAATGCATCCGCCAGAATCGATGCTCGTTGTCGTCCCCCGGTGTGTTCTTCTCCTTTACCCAGTCGCAAGGTTTCACCCAGGTGAAATTTACGGGCGCAAGAGGCCAACGCAGGCTCACAAACAGCACTGGCTTTGGCGCGTGTCAAATCTCCTTCGGGCCAAGCCGGATATTTACGAAAAAGATACTCCCCAATTACCAAGTCCAGCACGGCATCACCTAAAAACTCGAGCCGCTCATTATCGTGTATGCCCTGTTGCCGATGTTCATTCGCATAGGATGTATGCGTCAGAGCCGTACTCAAAAGGGAATGATCCCGTACCGGAATATGATTCGTAGCGGCAAAATCCTGAATCTGTTTACGCCGCACTTCCGATGGAGTCATCAGTCATTTCCTTTCGGTTTGCGCATTATAATCACCGCATTTTGCCCACCGAAGCCGAATGAGTTTGACATGGCCGCACGTACTTTCACTTTGCGCGCGCCTTCCGTCACATAGTCCAAATCACAATCCGGATCCGGATGTTTCAAGTTGATCGTCGGATGAACTTCGTCATTTTCAATCGAAAGCGCCATAACGACCGCTTCCACAGCACCGGCAGCACCAAGCAAATGGCCGGTCATTGATTTGGTGGAGTTTACCACCAAGCGATCTGCTTCCGCACCAAACAATGCGCGGATAGCGTGCGTTTCATTTTTATCATTGAGCGGCGTCGCCGTTCCGTGCGCATTGATATAATCAATATCCTGCACAGTTAATTGCGCATCCTGTAATGCTCTTTCCATACACTTTTGGGCCTGGCAACCTTCCGGAGCCGGTGCCGTAATATGGTACGCATCACCATTCGACCCATAGCCGCACAATTCCGCATAAATATGCGCGCCGCGTTCGACCGCATGGTCCCATTCTTCCAGTACGAGCATGGCCGCGCCCTCACCGAAAACGAAACCGTCACGTGTTGCATCAAACGGACGCGATGCTTCCTCCGGCTCACCGTCAAACGTGGAGAGCGCTTTCATTGCGATAAAACCGGCAAACGGCAACGGACTGATGGCCGCTTCGGCACCGCCCGCAATGACAATATCCGCATCACCGTAACGAATCATGCGCAGCGCATCACCAATCGCATTTGTCCCCGATGCGCAGGCCGTCACATCCGTAATGACCGGACCGCGTACATCCAGTGCGATGGAAATTTGGCCCGCTGCCATGTTGGCAATCATCATCGGAATCGCGAACGGACTCACGCGGGAAGGGCCGCGGTTCGCAAGACGATCCGACGCTTCTTCGATCGTGGTGATGCCACCGATGCCGGTGCCGACCACCGCGCCGATCCGATCATGGTCCAACGCGTTCCAATCAATCTTAGCGTCTTCCACCGCCATTTTGGCCGCGGCCACACCAAAATGAGCAAATCGATCCATATGGCGCGCTTCTTTACGATCCATATAATCGGTCGCGGTAAAACCTTCGACCTCACCGGCAATGCGCACGGCAAAATCCGTCGTGTCAAACGCAGTGATCCGTTTAATACCCGATTTCCCTGCCAATAAATTTTGCCATACGGTCTCTTTACCGATACCAACCGGAGAAATAATACCAAGACCTGTTACTGCTACGCGCTTGCGCATATTTTCCACCTCGTCCAGTTTCATTATCTATGATTCATCACGCCTGCGTAAGTGCTGTTACATATTTTATTGTAGCACTTCACCACAATGTCATGCATATTGCTATTATAAAGCTGTTGTGTAGTTCTAATCGACACGACAGCTGATCTTATGATAAGAGCATAAAACGGGAAAACCGGGAGGCGAGCGCTTCCCGGTTTCGACCTCAATTACGCAATATTCTTGTCAATGTAGTCGACCGTATCTTTAACGGTTTTAATTTTTTCGGCTACATCATCAGGGATTTCAATTTCAAATTCTTCTTCAAACGCCATAATCAATTCAACGATATCCAAAGAATCCGCGCCCAGATCATCAATGAAAGTGGAGTCGATTTGTACATCCGCTTCATCCACACCCAGCTGTTCTACAACGATCGCGCGTACCTTTTCAAATGTATTGTTCATGGTTTCACCACCTTTCCGGTTTTGGTTTATTATATTACATCTAACGGGCCATGACAAACTGCCCCGGTAGCATCATCAACTACATAGCCATGCCGCCGTTGACTTGTAACACTTGCCCGGTAATGTACTTCGCCTCGTCGGAGGCCAGAAAACGTACCGCGGCGGCTATGTCTTCCGGATCTCCCATCGCTCCCAGAGGAATTTGCTTGATCAGACTTTCTTTGATTTTGTCCGGCAATCCGCTGGTCATATCGGTATGAATAAACCCGGGTGCAATCGCATTTACACGAATGCCGCGCGTGGCAAATTCTTTCGCGTTCGCTTTCGTCAAGCCGATAACGCCCGCTTTGGCAGCAGCATAATTGGCCTGCCCGATATTACCCGTCACACCGACGACGGAGCTCATATTAATAATGACACCGCGGCGTTGCTTAAACATATCGCCGATGACGGCTTGCGTCATCAAGAAAACACCTTTTAAGTTGGTGTTTAAAACAGCGTCCCAGTCGGCTTCTTTCATCCGCCGCACCAGGGTGTCACGGGTAATGCCGGCGTTATTTACCAGCACGTCGATATGCGAAAATTCTTTTTGCGTTTCGGCCACAATGAGTTCCGCTTCCTCTTTTCGGGAAACGTCCCCCTGTACTAAAACAGCTTTTTGACCGCATGCTTTCACCGCTTGTGCCGCTTCTTCCGCCGCGCTTACGTTACTGGAATAATTAATCGCAACATCATACCCGGCCTGCGCCAAAGCGACTGCCACTGCCCGTCCGATGCCGCGCGATGCGCCGGTAACAAGTGCTGTTTTAGTTGCCATTTTGTGCCTCCTCAAAATATGCCAAGGTAGCCTCTAAACTGCTCACATTTTCGACATGCTCCAGATGCACACCGGATTCAATTTTTTTCATAAAACCGCTTAAGACAGTACCAGGACCCACTTCCACCATCGTATCCACACCTTTAGTCAAAAGCACATGCATGCTGTCTTCCCAAAGGACCGGATGGGCTGCCTGTTCGACTAACGACTCACGAATTTCTGCGCTCGTATGAACCGGTTGGGCATGCACATTGGCAATCACGGGAATTCGCGCCTCTTTGATCTCAATCGTATGCAAGACTTGCGCCAATTTTTCGGCTGCCGGTTGCATCAATGTGCTGTGAAACGGTGCCGAAACCGGCAACGGAATCGCGCGACGCGCGCCCGCTTCTTTCATCTTCTCACATGCCGCCGCCACCGCATCGGTTGTCCCCGCAATGACTACTTGTCCTGGGCAGTTGAAATTCACGGCTTGCACGATTTTCCCTTGTGCCGAAAACTCTTCGCAAATCGTGATAATTTTTTCGCGTTCCAGGCGAATGATTGCCGCCATACCGCCCTCTCCGATCGGCACGGCTTCCTGCATAAATTTGCCGCGCGCGTGTACAGTACGTACCGCATCCACAAATGAAATGGAGCCCGCCGCCACAAGTGCCGAATATTCTCCTAAGCTATGACCCGCAAGATATTCCGCGGTAATGCCCGCTTGTGCGAGCAGATCATAGGCCGCTACGCTTGCCGTCAAAATCGCCGGCTGGGTATACTGAGTCTGCTGTAATTTTTCTGCCGGACCTTCAAAAATCAATTCACTCAGCTTCCAGCCAAGCGCTTCATCCGCTTCTTCAAAACGGTTGCGTACGCTTTCATATTGCGCAGCCAAGTCCTGCATCATTCCTACTTTTTGCGAGCCCTGACCGGGAAACAAAAATGCCGTTTTCATACCTTCACCTCGCTGATACGTTGCTGCGCGACGACAGCTTCTCTGATAATCGCAGTAATAATTTCACATACCGGTTTGATATCGTTCACTAAGCCTGCAATTTGTCCGACCATGATCGATCCTGTCTTCGTATCTCCCAAAATCGCCGCCCGACGCAAACTCCCCGCGCCAAGACCCTCAATTTCCGCTAACGGCGCGTTGATGCTTTCCAGTTTTTCATACTGTCGGGAAAGAGCGTTGGCGATCACGCGCACAGGATGCCCCGTCGTACGCCCGGTAATCACCGTTGAACGATCCCGTGCTTTTAAAAGCGCTTCTTTATATGCCGGATGGGCGATACATTCTTCACTGGCTACAAAACGTGTGCCCATCTGCACTCCGACCGCTCCCAATGCCAACATAGCGACCAAAGCTCGACCATCGGCAATACCGCCGGCCGCAATAACGGGCAGTTCTACTGCATCTACCACTTGCGGTACCAGCGCCAAGGTGGTTACCTTGCCGACATGGCCGCCGCTTTCCAGTCCTTCTGCAATAATGGCATCGACTCCGACGCTTGCCAACCGTTTAGCTAACGCCACAGCGGAAACGACAGGAATAACCTTGGCGCCGGATGCTTTAAAGCGTTCAATGTACTTTCCCGGATTTCCCGCCCCGGTTGTAATAACCGGTACTTTTTCCTCACAAACGGCTGCTACACACTCTTCAACAAAAGGTGAACGCAGCATCAAATTGACACCGAAGGGTTTCGTCGTATGCGCTTTCACTTGCCGGATCTGTTCACGAAGAAGATCACCCGGCATATTACCGGCCCCAATCACACCGAGGCCGCCTGCCTCCGAAACAGCGGAGGCTAATTCCCAAGTTCCTAGCCAAGCCATACCGCCTTGAATAATCGGTGCTTCAATTCCCAATAATTCTGTCAGTTTCGTTTTCATTCCGCTACCGCCATTCCATACAAAGGCTAGCCCAGGTTAAGCCGGCACCGAATCCCACTAGGACGACCTGATCGCCGCTTTTAATTCGACCGGCATGCACCGCTTCATCCAATGCGATTGCAATCGATGCGCTGGACGTATTACCGTAGCGATCCAAATTTTCAAAAATGCGTTCTAAGGGCAAGGATATTTTTTTGGCAGCAGCTTGAATGATCCGCTCGTTCGCCTGATGCGGAATCAAAAGGTCTACATCATCATAGGTAAGCCCACATTTAGCAAGCGCTCTTCCGGTAGATTCGCCAATAACTTTTACCGCAAATTTAAAGACATCTTTACCATTCATGCGAATGAACATTTTCTGATCGGCAAGCTCCGAATGCAAATCACCATGAAAAGGTCCGCCGAAAATCCCCAGCGCGCCGCGACCGGAACCATCCGATCCGAGATCGATCCCGCCAATACCTCCGGTAGCCACTTCTCCCAAAACAACTGCACCGGCGCCATCGCCGAAAAGGACGCAGGTGTTTCGATCTGTCCAATCCACAAAACGGCTCAGCACTTCTGCACCGACAACCAACGCCTTCTGATATAAACCGGTAGCTAACATTTGACTCGCTACTGCGGTCGCATACACGAAACCGCTACATCCGGCAGACAGATCAAATGCGCCCGCCGCGGGAATCCCCAATATATCCTGTAAAGCGCACGCGGTCGAAGGTGCAATGGTATCTTGCGTACATGTCGCCACGACCACGAGATCAATTTCCTCTGCAGTAACACCGGCATCCGCTATTGCTTTTTCTGCCGCTTTTTTCGCTAACGAGACCGTCGAGGTTCCGGGCTCGGCAATTCTCCGTTCACGAATTCCCGTGCGTGTCCGAATCCATTCATCTGACGTGTCTACCATTTTTTCTAAATCCGCATTAGTAAGGATATGTTCCGGCACATACGAGCCGGTTCCTAAAACTCCGATCTGCCGCAACGTACTACTCTTCATTCGTTGCGTCCACCGTTTCTAAAGCTGTTTTGATATGTTCTACCATTTCTGAATCCGCAATATGTGATGCAAGTCGTACGGCATTTTGAATCGCCCTTGCCTTGGATGCGCCATGGCAAATCACCAAACCGCCTTCGACACCCAAAAGCGGTGCGCCGCCGTACTCCGCGTAATCCACTTTTTTCAACGCCTGCTTCAGCGCCGGCCGTAAAAGCCAACCGCCTAATTTGGCGCGCCAACCGTTTTTCATTACCGCATCTTTTAAAAGATGCATCATCATAGTGGCCATGCCTTCCGCAAATTTTAAAACGACATTGCCCGTAAAGCCGTCGCACACAACGACATCGGCCACACGCTTCGGAATATCTCGTCCTTCGACATTGCCGATAAATCGGTAAACCGATTGTTCTTGCATCTTAGGATATACTTCCGTAACGACATTGCTGCCTTTGATTTCTTCGGTACCGATGTTCAGCAAACCGACACGCGGCTCCACAATACCATATACGCGTTGCATAAACACGTGCCCCAGCAAAGCATTTTGCAACAAATTTTCGACTCCGGGATTAGCACTAGCCCCCGAATCAATCAAAAGCGTGGTGCCGCCATCCTGTGTCGGCAAAGGAGTTGCGATCGCCGGCCGACGAATTCCTTTAATACGCCCCAAGCCGAACAGACCTGCCGTTACAGCGGCCCCCGTCGAACCGGGCGCAACCAACGCACCGCAATGACCTTCTTTAACCAGCTTCGCGGCCACCACGATCGAAGCATCTTTCTTTTTGCGGTACGCCATCCCCGGATGTTCATCCATCCCGATGACCTGACTTGCATGCTGAACTTTTACCAACGGGTCATTGGTCATTCCCGCTGCTTTGACAAGGGGCAAAATCTGCGTCTCATCCCCGACGAGAATCACCGGGATCCGCCAAGATCGAACCGCATCCAATGCACCGCGAACAATTTCCACGGGCGCGTAATCTCCACCCATTGCATCTACTGCTATTGCTTTCATAGTCGCACCTCAGAATATGATTTTAAAATAAATTTAGCTCGAAACACTTCGGCGCAATCACGTAAACATTTGGCCCAAACGTAATGTTCCGAACCTCGCTGACGCACAACCGTAAGTTTCCAAACAAGCGTGTCACCAACGCGCACCGGTGCTTTATATTTAATGTTCCCGACGCCGCATACCGCACTGGGTAAATCCAGAACTTTGTCCCCCAACGCCGTTGCCATTCCGTAAAGCGTCTGGACCGGTACAAATCCGGTAGCATCGACCAGATGAGGCGTCACGGTCAGCATCGATAACGCGGAGCGTTTGGAATTGTATTCCAATAATTTACCGTATACCGCTTTTGGCTCCGTCGGAGGCGCGTTTTTAGCAGCGGCTTTGCGTAGCCGCACGCGTACTTCCGGTATATCCAACGCGGTTCTGTCCAAACGAATCGTCGCCACCGAAACGCCCAAGCCGTCAGCTAAGTCTTCATCCGTCAAAAACGGTTGCTCGCGCAGCATGGTGACGATCTTTTCTCGTCGCTGGTCTCTGACTAATTTCATGGCGACTCCTTTCGCTAAATTATGACTACATCCTAATACCTAATGATAATTTTAACAAAAGTCACGTATCTCGCGCAACCAATATGTGTAAATATCATAAAATTTAAATATTTCTACAAAAAAATTATCTGCTTTTGCAAAATAAAAAAGAAGCGGCTCAACCGCTCCTTTTCATTCTTATTTGCGCAAATTCAATTTGTCCAAGAGATTACGATAGCGTTCGATATCTTTGCGACGCAGGTAATCCAACAAACCGCGACGCTGACCAACCAATTTCAACAGGCCGCGACGGGAATGATGATCTTTCTTGTGCTCTTTCAAATGATCGGTCAGGTAGTTAATACGAGCCGTCAAAATCGCAATTTGCACTTCCGGAGAACCGGTGTCCGTGTCGTGAACGCGGTTTTCCTCGATAAGTTTCTGTTTCTGTTCCAAAGTCAACATAGTAATTCCTCCTTGATTTCATCTGCGCTTTGCCAAGTATACCGTCGGAGATTCGGCCAACCGAGCAAAGTCGAAATTCACTTGTTAAGTTTACCTGAATTCAAGTAAAAAGTAAAGCTTTTATTTTCGTTTAAAAAATCACGGCAGCCCTTCCGCCATCAGACCTGCATACCGTTCCTGCAACGCTTTCGTGACCGGTCCGATCGTGCCGTCTCCCACCGTTTCTTTATCAATCTCCAGAACCGGAATAATGCCGGCGGTCGTGCTTGTATAGAATACTTCTTCCGCTTTCGCCAGATATTCCCGATCAATTTTACGCTCAATCACGGTGACGCCGCAACTCGGTGCTACTTTTGTAATGATCAGCTGGCGGGTGATACCTTTCAAAATCAAATCATCCGTGGGACGTGTCCACAAAATACCGTCACGTACCATGAAAACGTTCGAGCTGGTACCTTCCATTAATTCATCGCCACGGAACTGGAACGCTTCCGCACATTTTTTTTGGCGCGCTTTTTCCGCTCCCAGTACATTGGGGATCAAATTTAAACTTTTGATGTCGCAATGCTGCCAGCGGATATCATCAATGGTAATAACTTTCGCTCCATTTTCCGCCAATTCCGCTTTGTGGGGATTATCTTCGTTGACGTACATCAAAATATTGGGCGTAATCCCTTCCGGAAAAGCATGCACACGCGGTGCGGTACCGCGGGAGATCTGTAGGTAAACGGAACCGTTTTGGATACCGCTTTCTTCGACCAGAACGTCATGCAACTCCGTTAATTCGTCCGGCGCGATCGTCGCCGGAATTTTCATGAGCCGCAACGACCGGTAAAGACGATCAAGGTGGTACGAAAGAGCAAAGCATTTACCATTGTGTACTTTCGTCACTTCATAGACACCGTCGCCGAAGTAATAGCCGCGATCAAGCGGACTGATTTTAACTTGGTCCAGTGTCGTATATTCATAGTTATAAAAAGCAATATCTTTTCTTTTTTTCATTTCAACCGGAGCGACTGTTTGTTCCACTTTCATCCTCCTAAGCTTGCAAATCCTTAAGTATTTCCTGAATGTGAGTAGCGGGCTTTACGCCATGGTAAATGTGCGTAAGTACCCCTTGCTGATCCATAACAAAAGTCGAGCGGGCAATTTTTTCACTCGGATCTTCCGTTTGCAATACGCCGAAATCACGGCACATCTGCCCTTGAGGATCACTCAAAAGAACAAATTCCAACTGTTCTTTCGCTTTAAAATCCTGATGCGAATTCGAATCATCTCGACTGATACCGTACACGGCATAACCTAACTTTTGGAAATCTCCGATATGGCGCTGGAAATTTTGTGCTTCAAGAGTACAACCGGGTGTTTTGTCTTTGGGATAAAAGTACAAAATCACTTTTTGTCTTTTAAGGCTGTCTTTTGTTACCGTTCGCCCATTATCGTCACACGCCGTAAACGCAGGAGCCTGTGCACCGACTTCTAAATTTGCCATGATTTCACCCCATTAATGTATAGTTACGGAACAAGTTTATTATAAACAAGTGATATATGCGTGTCAAAGTTTCGTTTATCTGGCATTAACACGACCTCGATAAATAAAACCGCGCGCTGCATCCACCGTTACCCGTTCCCCGGTCAGCAAGCGTGTCAACGCCTGTTTTACTCCCACTACCGTCGGTTTTTTCCATTCCAGTCCGACCACGGCGGCGGGACTGGTCAAGCCTTCTTCCACCGCAATAATAGCACCGGCCTGCTGCACATACGGCACGATCTTTTCATCCATCGTGTCGACAACTAAAATATCGCCCGGCTGAAATACGGCAATATTTTGCGGCTTCGCCAAAACTATTTTCCCGGTAGCAGACCCGTTACCGACACCCATTCCTTTCAAAAGAACCTGTCCTGCCACATGAACGCGGATCATGTTGGTGGTGCCCTCTTTGCCCGAAGGAACACCGGCAGTGATGACGACCAGGTCTCCGTCATCAATAACCCCGGCGCGCATTGCAGCGGCGACCGCCATATTAACCATCCTGTCAGTGTCTTCTGTGGATTCGCCGACAATCGGTGTAACACCCCAGTAAAGAGAGGCGCGACGCAATGAACGCAAATGCGGAGAAACCATAACAATCGGACAGTCCGGGCGATATTTGGAAACCATGAGCGCTGTACGCCCCGATTCACTGGCCGTTAAAATGGCCTTGGCGTGTAGATTTTGTGAAATCGTTACCGTAGACTGACTGATGGCTTCCGTAGTCACCGCCAATTCATCCGGCAACGGCCGCGGACGTTGTTGGTACAGCGGGCTGCGTTCTGTATACTGCGCCACTTTGAACATGGTCTCGACTGCCGTCACCGGATACTTACCGTTCGCCGTTTCACCGCTGAGCATAATCGCATCGGTGCCGTCTAAAATCGCATTCGCAATATCGCTTGTCTCCGCACGAGTCGGCCGCGGATTAACAATCATCGATTCCAGCATTTGGGTGGCCGTAATAACCGGTTTTCCCAGCCGATTACAAAGAGAAATCATTTCTTTTTGCAGCAGCGGCACACGTTCCGGCGGAATTTCCACGCCCAAGTCGCCGCGCGCCACCATCATGCCATCTGCTTGCTGCATAATGGACTCTATATTGCGTAATCCTTCTTCATTTTCAATTTTGGCAATAACGCGAATATGGCTTCCGCCCGCTTTTTCGAGAAATCGTTTAATCTCAACAATGTCGTCCGCGCGTTGGATAAACGATGCCGCCACATAATCAACGTCTTTTGTGACGCCAAACAGCAGATCCTCTTTATCGGCCTCGGAAAGCGCTGGCAACAGCACGGGCAATGAAGGACACGCTACTCGTTTCCGATCGCTGATAACTCCGGTGTTTTCCACCACCGTTGTTATTTTACCGGATTCAACGTTGGTAACCAGCAAACGAACCAATCCGTCCGCCAGCAGGATAGACTGCCCCAGACGTGTTTGCCTCCATAATTCCGGATAGGAAACAGTCGCCTGATGTTCATCGCCGAGAACGACTTCACTTAGCAGGCTAAAAGACGTACCCTGTACGAGCTTGGTTGCGCCTTCGGCAAAAAAACCAAGTCGCATTTCCGGTCCTTTGGTGTCCAACATCAAAGCGATCGGTGTTTTTAGTTTCTCCGACGCTGCTTTAACAGCGTCCATGCGCCGCCCATGCTCTTCATGCGTACCGTGCGAAAAATTGAACCGTGCCACATTCATACCGACCGCAATCATACGCTCCAATACCCCCGGTGCATCCGTACCGGGGCCTACGGTACAAACGATTTTGGTGCGTTTGGACATCACCGAATCCATGTCAGTCCTCCTCGAGTTGCGCCAACATTTCTTCTAAAACAATATGGACATCACCGACGATACCATAATCGGCACGCTGGAAAATCGGGGCCTGCGGATCTTTATTGATCGCAACCACCGTATCCGCGCCGCTGATTCCGGCAAGGTGCTGAATCGCGCCGGAAATACCGAAGGCAAAATAAATTTTCGGGCCGACATTTTTGCCCGTTTGGCCGACCTGATGAATAGACGGCTCCCAACCGGCATCAACGGCCGCACGTGAAGCCGCGACAGTGCCGCCTAATTTTCGAGCCAGCGTATGAAGTTTGCGAAATACTTCCGCCGATCCCATGCCCCGCCCGCCGCTGATAATAATCTCCGCATCTTCGAGATTGACCTCTTCCTGCGGTACATGTTCATATTTTGTACGAAGTGTACGAATGGTACCTGCGGGGATTTCTACCGCCAATGCCTCAACACGCCCTTTACGAGACGGATCCGGCGCCGGTTTTGAAAATACGTTCGGTCGTACCGTCCCCATTTGCGGCCGATGCTTCGGACAAATAATATCTGCTAAAATATTGCCCCCCAACGCAGGACGCGTCCATGTCAATGAGCGCGTTTCAGAGTCCATCTTAATATCGGTGCAGTCGGCCACTACGCCGCATTGCAGTCGCGCCGAAAGGCGCGGTGCCAAATCGCGGCCGTTATGGGTGGCTCCGATTAAAATCGCAGCGGGTTGGACTTCACGGCACAGCTGCTCAAGTGCATAGGTGTATCCCTCAGTCGAATACTCTTTTAATTCGCTCGCCGTCAGATAATGTACCACGTCTGCGCCGGCTGCGATAAGATCCTGTGCCAGAGCTTCTACGTTTTCCCCAATGAGCACGGCATGAACTTCTTCCCCGCTCACTTCCGCCAATTCGCGCGCTTTGCCGATCAGTTCCACGGTGACCGGACGCAGCTTCCCTGCAAAATGCTCCGCGACAACATAAAGGTGACGTGCTTGTTCGTTCATTGGGCACCTCCTTTGCGTTGAAAACCGCGCTCTTTTAGTTTTGCGAGCAAAGCCTGCACCGCTTGTTGCTCGGGCAAATCCGCAAAAGTTTCACCATGGCTGTGACCTTGCGGCGTATACACACGACGCACCTGCGTCGGCGAGCCGGCCATGCCGATTCGTTCCGGTTCAACAGGCAGATCCGCCGCCGTGAGCGTTTTTATTTCCGCCGTTCGTGCTGCAATCAGCCCGCGAAGTGACGGATAGCGCGGTGTATTCAGATGTTTAGTGGTCGTCACCAACACCGGCAATTCTACTTTTATCGTCTCATAGCCGTCCTCATGCTCGCGTACGACTTGTGCCGTAGATCCTTTCAGAGTAAAGGCTACGGCTCCGCTGACTTGCGGCCAGTCGAGCATTTCCGCAATTTGCGCCCCCACTTGCGCCGTATCTCCATCAATAGCCTGCTTGCCGCAGAAAATTAAGTCGAAAGTACCAAGCGTACGAATCGCTGTCGCCAACGTATACGCCGTGGCCAACGTATCCGCCCCGCCGAATGCTCGATCACTGATTAAATACGCATGGTCACAACCCTTGGCTAAACACTCTTTCAGCACTTCCTTCGCTTGCGGCGGACCCATTGTAATGACTGTAACGGTCGCGCCACAGCTGTCTTTTAACGCGAGCGCTTCTTCCACTGCGTGCTCATCAAAAGGATTCAAAATATTCGGCACACCGGCTCGTTGCAAGCGATTTGTTTTAGGATCCAGCTTGACCTGCGACGTATCCGGTACCTGCTTTACACACACTAAAATCTGCATTTAAGCCTCCTTTATTCCAACCTTGGTGTTTCCCAAAAGAGCTTGCAATTGCGTAATGACTTCACGACTGCCATCAATATAGTACGCTTCATTCATGAGTACCGTCAGACCGGTTCGTTCCACAATTAACGTAACCGGTATCGTTCCGTGATGCGTCGTTAAAATCGTTGCCAACGCTTGGCTCACCGAAACACCTTCATGCGCCGCATCAATGTGCAAATCAATTGCCTTAGGCACCCTATCGTCCGCAAAGGGCACTTCCGAGACCGGTGCATTCGAGGTGGCTGTCGTTGACTGCGCTTCATAAGGCAGCGCGGCGGTTTTCATGGTGTCCCATTCCGGTACTACGACAGTTTGATTAGCGACCAGCTCCAGAGGATACACCGCCTGCGCAATAATTTTCGTTTCGCGCTCATTGGCTTGCGTCCGACCTTCGATTAAAACAGCTGCGTCCACCGCTAACAATGCCGCGACGTCTTCCCAAAGATTAGGGAAAACCACGACTTCGATATTAGCCCCGAAGTCTTCTACCGTGGCAAAGCCCATTTGCTCATTGCGTTTCGTCAACAGTCGACGCAAACCCGTTACTGTGCCACCAATCCATACTTTTCTCTGATCATACACTTCACCGTTTTCGCGCAATTCATAAATGGACGTCGCCTTACGTAAAGTTTCTTCATAGGGCGAAAGAGGATGACCGCTCACGTAAAAACCGAGCGTTTCTTTTTCGCCGGCCAAGAGCGTCGCAAGATCCCAGGAAGGCACATCGGGATAGGTCAATGTCGGTACAGCTAACGGAATGTCGTCAAACAATCCTGTTTGCAATGAATTGGCGTTTTCCCGCTCTGTTGCGCCGATCCGAATCGCATCCGGCACTGCTTCATAAATTTGAGCGCGATGAATTCCTTCTGCATCTGCCAAATGATCCATGGCGCCGGCCCGAACCAGGGATTCGACAGCGCGTTTATTGACCGCAACATGCTCCGCCAAGTCAATCAACGAGCGAAAACCGATCGGTGTGTCGCCCTGCGCCTTTTCTTCCTGCAAAATAGTTTCGCGCGCTTTGACGATTGCTTCCGCCAAACCGTCGCCCACATTTTTGACCGCGGAAAGGCCGAAGCGAATGGCTTCTTCTTCCACCGTAAAATCGACCGCACTTTGATTAATATCCGGCCCCAAAACACGAATACCGTGCAGGCGGCAGTCGGCAATATAATGGCTTAATTTGTCACTGTTTTCTTTATAACTCGACATCATCGCCGCCATAAATTCCGGCCGATAATGTGCTTTCAAATAAGCGGTCTGCCAGGCAATCAATCCATAGCAGGCGGAGTGTGATTTATTAAAACCGTAACCGGCAAAATACACCATCTGATCGAAAACATGATTAGCGATCATGGTAGGGATGCCTTTTTGTTCCGCTCCCGCTAAAAATTTATCGCGCTGCGCCATCAAGACGTCTTCTTTCTTTTTGCCCATCGCACGACGCAGCAAGTCCGCTTCACCGAGAGTAAAGCCGCCAAGGACAGACGAAATTTGCATCACTTGTTCTTGATATAAAATAACGCCGAATGTTTCTTTCAAAATCGGTTCCAATAACGGATGCAGATATTCCACCTGCGCATCGCCGTGACGGCGGCGAATAAAATCTTCCGCCATCCCGCTGCCGAGCGGTCCCGGACGATACAACGCCACCATCGGAATCAAATCGACAAACCCTTCCGGCCGTAATTGCTTTAAAAGCGCCGTAAACCCGGATGATTCCGATTGGAACACGCCGACGGTATCGCCTTCGCAAAGCATCGCGCAGGTTTCGGCATCGGTCTCGGGTAAATGATCCACATCCACGGTGATGCCCCGATTATTTCGAATCAACTCAACGGTTTCCTGGATCACAGTCAAGTTACGTAAGCCCAAGAGATCCATCTTTAATAAGCCAAGCTCTTCCACGGTATCTTTTTCATACTGCGTCTGCAAATAATCATCTGCAGACTTTTGCAACGGCACATGTTCAGCGACCGGATCTTTACTGATCACAATACCCGCCGCGTGCGTGCCGGCATGACGGCTTAATCCTTCCAATGCCAACGCATAATCGATGAGCTGATGAATTTGCGGCTCACTGTCATAAGCTGTCCGAAATTCCTTCACGCTTTCCAACGTATCTGCAAGCGTCACGCCCGGTCCACCGGGTATCATCTTCGCGATGCGATCAACATCGGGGTAGGGCAAATTCATGACACGCCCGACATCACGAACGACCGCTTTAGCCGCCATCGTGCCGAACGTGATGATTTGTGCGACATGCTCGGAGCCATATTTGCGCGCCAAGTAGTCGATGACATCCGCACGGCCTTTATATCCGATATCGGTATCAATATCCGGCATACTGATACGTTCCGGATTCAAAAAGCGTTCAAACAGCAGCCCGTGTGCCAACGGATCAAGATTGGTAATACCCAATAAGTAAGCGACGATACTGCCCGCCGCCGAGCCACGCCCCGGACCTACAGCAATATCCTGCGATCGCGCATAAGCAATAAAGTCCATGACAATCAAAAAGTAGTCACTGAACCCCATGCTTTCAATGATTCCAAGTTCATATTCCAACCGTTCTCTGACTTCATTTCTGATGACGTCATAACGCTTTGGAAGTGCTTCTTCACATAATTTGCGCAGATATGTTTGCGCGATAAATCCTTCCGGCACCTGGAACGCGGGCAAGTGATGCTCACCGAATATAAAATCGACTTGGCAACGCTCCGCGATAGCCACCGTATTGCTGAGAGCTTCGGGAACGTCGGAAAAAAGCGACGCCATCTCATCGCCGGACTTACAATAGTACTCGTCATTGGCAAACTTAAATGTCTGATTATCTAACGTCTGTCCAGTAGAAATACAAAGGCGCACGTTTTGGGCACCGGCATCTTCCCGTCGAATATAGTGGAAATCATTGGTCGCCACTAGACCGACTCCGTACTCCCGTGCCAATGCGATCAACGGTTCACGTACGGCTTTTTCTTCCGGTAATCCGTGATCCTGTAATTCAATAAAATAATTTTCACGACCGAATGTTTGAATATACCATTCGATGATTTCCCGTGCCTTTGCTTCGTCGCCGGCCAGCAATGCTTGCGGCAACTCACCGTTAATGCATGCGGACAGCGCAATCAAGCCGTCGGCATATTGTGCAATCGCTGCGCGGTTCACACGAGGTTTACGCCAATATCCGACCGTGTTGGCTATCGTATCGAGCTTTGACAAGTTACGATAACCTTCATTGGTTTCCGCCAACAAAATCAGATGACGCAGCTTCTCTTTGCCGCCTAAATCCTGCGCACCGAGCTCCCGCTCGGTCACGTATACTTCACACCCAATAATCGGCTTGATCCCCTGCTTTAAGGTTTCTTTATACAAATAAACTGCACCGTACATAACGCCATGGTCGGTGATGGCCAGCGCCTCCTGACCAAGTTCTTTGACGTAAGCGACCAAGTCTTTGATGCGACTGATCCCATCAAACAAACTGTACTCCGTGTGCGTATGCAGATGTACAAAAGGTGTCATGGTCGCCTCCTCTCCTATACCGGTCACACCATCAATGTCCGCGGTACACATTGATCATGTCCCGCCGTACCGATAAATTCACGTAGAATTGAATTCGACGGTACCATCGCCGGATTCAATGGTTGAAAAATACTTAAAAACTCCAATAAACGATGCGCTTCATTGGCTACCGGTGAAGTGTTCGGAATCGCTTTTAAAAGCGGCTCTGCCAATACCTTAAGCACCGGAAGCTCATACAGCAGCGCCGTATTGAAAATAATATCCGCTTCTTCCTGGAAAGGAAAAACATAGGATTCTTCGCCAAATCGTACATTATGCCAAATTTTCAGCGTCTCTTCCGCGCTGTGCGCACGAAACTGATTGTCACGGACCATACGACGCAATAAACGTGTATCCGTAGTGGAAATTCGATTGTGATCGCTGATGGTCAACTGCGTCAACGCGCCCAGGTAAAGATGCAGTCTCTGGTACGCAGGTACGGCACGCGAAACGCTCGGATTCAGCGCATGCAGTCCTTCCAAAATAATCGGCTGATCAGGGCGCAAAGTGGTTTCCCGCTCCGCAAAATATTGCTTACCGTGCACAAAATTATAGCGGGAAAGCTTTACGGACTCACCTGCTAAAAGAGCCGTCAACTGCCGTTCCAAAAGCGCCGTATCCAACGCGTCAACGGATTCATGATCGATCTCGTCATCACCTGTCCGAGGACGATCATCCAAACTATAATAATAATCGTCCAGAGAAATCATTACCGGCTGAATGCCGTTGACCTGCATTTGCACCATCAGCCGCCTCATAGTGGTCGTTTTTCCCGCCGAAGACGGTCCGGCGATAGTAATTAAGCGAATACCGGGGCGACTGTCAGCGACACGATCAGCAATTTGCGCCAACTGCTTTTCATGCAGCGCTTCCGCCATGGCAATAATATCTTTGATGCGACCGTTGTCAATCGCTCGATTTAAATCCACTACATAGCGACAACCGACCCGTTCGCTCCAGTTTGTCGCTTCAAAAAAGACGCGCGCAAACTCACGCAATTCCATATACTCAGGCAAGGTATGAGCCGAATAAATACTGGGGAAGCGCAATAAAAATCCCGGCGCGTAATGGACGATATCAAACACATTTACCTGGTTCATATTCTGCAACAGTGGGCCGAAGTAAAAATCAACATAATCGCCGCAACGATAGAGGTAAATCCGTTCCGGACGCAGTCCCTGCAAACGTTCCACTGCGCGCAGACGCCCCGCTTTTCGGCAATAATCAATCGCCTCCGCTTTGCTTTCCGTCTGCTTAATGATCGGTCGACCTTCCTGCACAATTTCATGCATCCGGTCTTCAATCTCTTGTATTTGAGCAAGCGTTGTCGGTCGATCCTGAATGATCTGTCCGTACAAGGCGCGCCCCAGGGAGTGTTCAATCTGCACTCTGGCATCCGGATACAATTCACGAACAGCCATCGCCATCAGCATAATCAACGTCCTCTGGTACGCACGATTGCCAATGGTGGATTGCAATGTCTCGAAACTGATGACGGCGTTATTTTCCAAAGCGGTCGTGAAATCGAGAGTCTGCCCATCTACTAATGCGAATATTGCGTCCGGAGCCGTTTCCTTAACGCTTTCCCAGACCGCACCCACAGTGGTACCTTCAGGCACTTTCAAAGTTTGTCCCTGATATTGTAGTGTAAGCATTTTTACCTCCCGTCATTCGTTTCGCTTGTTTACCGTTATTATAACACGCAACCTTTTAGCCAAAGCATACGCGTGATGGGTGATGGATTGATTCTATTGTAAACTATTTCATTTTCGTTTGTTGACTATTTGTAGAATCTTCGTTATAATATCTCACGTAAAGGAGCTCTGTATGCACTCATTGTACAAAACCGCTTGCCGTTTGGAAACCGGTCTCACAGCGGAGGTTGTGATCGGTCGTTTGCGTCTGATGCTGACGCCGGCCGTTTCTCATGCCGAGGTTCGCACGCGCCGTAACGCCGCTACCGTCACGGTCAGCAATGCGGCAGGTACGCTCGTGATGACTTTGCTTGCCGGTGCACCACATCCGCACGCGGAGCGCGCGGAGACGATTCCGCGAAGCGCTCTGCCTTGGCGCTCATTCAGTGCCGACGAAGTGCATGCGTTTGTCGCCGCTATGGAGGATACCAATCCGATCCATCAGGGAGATTATCCGGTGGTGCCGGGGTACCAGATGTTGACCGCCTGGCTTCAGGAGCACCGCGATGTAGTTTCCTGCGACATGCGTTTCCATCATGCCGTAAAAAGTGATGCCCTTATTTATTTAATAACTGATGGCGCAATGGTACAAGCGTATACAGCATTCGGACTTGCCTTTACACTATCATTTAAAAGAGGAGTTGCAAAATGAGTTCTTTAACAGCACGTGATTTAACCAAAATGGCCTTGCTGGTCGCGCTTTTGTTTGTAGCCGCCTTCATTGCCATCCCCTTGCCGTTTACCCCCGCCATGATTACCATGACAACCCTGGTCTTTAACTTGACCGCCTTTTTATTACCGCCGAAGCAAACTTTGATTGTTTGCGTCGTTTATACTTTGTGCGGTGCGGCAGGATTGCCCGTCTTCACCGGCGGTGTTGGCGGTTTAGGTAAGGTATTCGGTCCGACCGGCGGTTTCATTTTTGCATTTATGGTTGCTTATCCGTTGGTCAGCCTGTTCAAAGGTAAGGCGCGTTCGTTCTGGCACTACGTGGCAGCGGGTGTCTTCATCGGTATTCCGATTACCTATATCGGTGGCGTGCTCGGCATGATGATCGTGCTGCATATGAGTCTCTGGCCGGCCATCGTAGCAGGTGCTTTACCGTTTATTCCGGGCGATATTTTAAAAACCGTTGTCGCCGCTTTCATTGCCTTGAAGATTCGAGTATAAGATGCGAGACGTTTATCTTGTCGACTGCCGCCGTACGCCGATTGGCGTTTCCGGCGGCAGTCTTCGTTATACACCTCCGGAAAAATTGGCCGCGGCCGTAATGACAAAGCTGTGGAATGACAATAGCCGCCCGCCCATCGATGCGATCATCGGCGGCAATGCAGTCGGCACCGGCGGGAACCTCACGAGACTCGGCGCACTTTATAGTGAATTGCCTGAAAACATACCCGCGTGGACACTCGATATGCAATGTGCTTCCGCTTTGACCGCCATCAGTACCGGCTATGCGCAAATTGCCGCGGGTATTCATGAGATCATTATTGCCGGCGGCATGGAGAGCGCGTCGTTACAACCGCTTCGTACCTATGCACCGAATGATGAACGCCAAGGTTCTTACAAGACGGCGCAATTTTCACCCGGTGAAATCGCTGCCGATGCGATGCTTCGTGGGGCCGAGCGAGCAGTACAAACGCTCGGTGCGACGCGCGAAGAACTGGACGAGTTGGCGTTGCAAAGTCATCAACGTGCCTTGGCCAATGCCCAAATGGATACGTTAAAGAATTGGCTCGTGCCAGTGCCCGAGTTAGCGAACGATGAATGTTTACGGCCGCGCATGCGTTTGCAACTTCTGCAGCGCTTACCGTTGCTCTTGGGTCCGGGTACTCATATTACCGCCGGCAACGCCTGCCTGATTCATGACGGGGCTGCGTTTGCCATGCTCGCCGATCAAGAAGCGATCGAACGATACCACTTACGACCGCTTGCCAAAATCGTTGCGGTCGCGCAAGGCGCCAGTGATCCTTTATTGTCCCCGCTCGGTGTAAAACACGTCAGTACATTGGCGTTGCAAGCGGCTCATTTACAAATGGATGACATGGATACAATTGAATGGAATGAAGCGTTTGCAATCATCGATTACCTCTTTGCACAATCGTATCCGCAGCTCGTCGAACGGTATAATCCGCTCGGAGGCGCGTTGGCGTACGGCCATCCTTACGGCGCCTCGGGGGCGATCATTTTAACTCACTTGCTGGCCCGACTGCATGCTATCGAAGGCCGTTACGGATTGTGTGCCATCGCCGGCGCAGGCGGCACCGGTTGCGCCATAATCGTGGAGCGTTGCCATGAGTAATTTCATTCACCGCCTCCACCATTGGGCTGAAACACGTCCGGAAAAAATAGCGCTGCAAGTCGATGACAGAATGTATACCTATGGTGAATTGATTCATGAAATCGACGCGCTTGCCGCAAATTTATCATTTCCATACGGAAGTGGTGTCCTTATTCAAGAAACCGATCCTGCGCAGCAATGGTTGCTTTTTCTCGCGTCACGCAAAGCCGGTTTACGGCCGGTCCTTTGCCACCCCGATTTACCGGCGGAAGATGTGCGAAACATTGCCGAGTCAAATGGTCTCTGCCTTTTTGACGGTACCATCGACTCATCTGACGTGACAAAAATTCCGGCCGCGGCGGAATTCGGTGTGCTGTCATCCGGCAGTACGGGTCTGCCGAAACTTTTTTGGCGGGAAGAATACAGCTGGACCGACTATTTCCCCATTCAAAATAAAATTTTTGGAATTAATGAAGAATCTCGCTTGTTTTTTCATGGCTCATTCAGTTTTACCGGGAATTTCAACTCGTTTGCCTGTGTATTTTGGGCCGGCGGGTTTGCCCGTACGATTTCCGCGTATGCACCGCGCCACTGGTGGCATATTCTCCAAGAGGAGTCCATCAACACACTGTACCTCCTGCCGGTGAAGTTGCGTCAGATTCTGCGCGCGGCCAAAACGGATACTTCATCCGCTATGCGTGCTGTTTTTACCGGTTCGCAGTCGTTGGACAAAGAGCTTTCCGCCGCATTGCAAAATCATTTCCCGAAGGCGCTGATTACGTTATATTACGGCGCCGGTGAGCTGAATTATATTACCTATTGCCACATTGACGAGTGGGATCGGGAGCCGGGCATCGTCGGTAAACCGTTTCCGCAGGTCAGGGTCAGAATTAAGGATACGTCTATTTACGTGACAACTCCTTTCGGCGTTATCGGCAGCGATCACGAAATGACCCTCGGCGATACCGGTACATGGACGCCGCGCGGCAATATTCGTTTTACCGGTCGCTCCAATGCGGTGATTAATTGCGCCGGACGTAAAATTTCCGTCGCTAAAGTCGAGGACGCATTACGTGAAACGCCCTTAATCAAAGATATTACCATATTTGCCGTACCCGATACGAAGCGCGGTGAAGTGCCGGCCGCCGCGGTGGTTGTCGAACAAGAGCAGCCTCTTTCCGCATTGCGAAAAATGGCACTGAGCTTGCCTTCCATCGAGCGGCCGCGCTATTGGCTACAATATGAGGAATTGCCGCTAAATTCCTGCTCCAAACCGGATATTCATGCGATGCTCGCCGATTGGCAATCCGCACAAAAAAAAGACGCGTAAGCGTCTTTTTTTAATGCTGCAACAATTCGAGAAATGCTTTCCCGAACCGTTTTTGTAATTCGCCAAGCAATACAGGATCGGTTGTTTGAGCGTAGCTTTCCGCCACTTCACGCGCTTTCACCAAGAGCGGCAAGTCGCGAATGGGATCCGCCACTTTAAGATCCGGCAAACCATGCTGTCGATATCCGAAAAGCTCCCCCGTGCCGCGCAGCAGTAAATCTTTTTCCGCCAACGTAAAACCGTCCTGAATTTCGGTCATATACCGCAAACGCTCCTGCGCCAGTTCGGTTTGACTGTCGCTGACCAAAATGCAATATGCCTGTGCACTGCCGCGACCGACACGACCGCGCAACTGGTGCAGTTGCGCTAAACCGAAACGTTCTGCGCCTTCCACGAGCATGACCGTCGCATTCGGCACATTTACGCCGACCTCCACCACGCTGGTGGCGACCAGCAAATGGTATTGGCGCTTGGCAAAAGCGGTCATCACCGCCTGTTTAGCGTCCGCTTTTAATCCGCCGTAAACCAGACCGACGCCGAATTCACGAAATCGCTTTTTCAGCTCTTCGTATACCTCTACAGCGGCCTTTAAATCCATTTTTTCGGATTCTTCGACAAGCGGACAGACAACATAGACTTGGTGTCCCTGTGTCATTTCTTTCTCCAAAAAACGCAAAATTCGCGGCATATACGAACGGTTTACCGCAAAAGTCTGAACCGGTTTGCGGCCCGGAGGCATTTCACGAATAAGAGATATATCCAAATCACCATATACAGACAAGGCCAACGTACGCGGAATCGGTGTTGCGGTCATTACCAACGTGTGCGGTGCGATCCCTTTTTCTTCCAAGCGCATACGTTGCCGTACACCGAATCGGTGTTGCTCATCCGTCACGACCAGACCCAGAGCCCTCAATTCCACGTCTTCTTCTAAAAGTGCATGCGTACCGATACATACCGTTACGCTACCGTCAAGCAGTCCGGCAAGAATATCTTCCCGCTCACTTTTATTGGTTTTCCCCGTCAAATTGGCAACGCGGATACCGAGCGGTGCTAAGAGCGACTGCAGCGTTTCATAGTGCTGATTCGCGAGAATTTCCGTCGGCGCCATCAAAAGCGACTGGTACCCGTTTTCCGCCGCTTTCGTCATCGCAAGCGCCGCCACCACCGTTTTACCGCTGCCGACATCGCCCTGCAGTAAACGCCGCATCGGCACGATACCTTCCATGTCATCGCAAATATCCGCCAACGCCTTTTGTTGGTCGCCGGTCAAACGGTACGGTAAGGTATGCATCAGCTGTCGAAAAAGATTGCCGTTCGGTGCGCATTTGATGCCGACAGCCCCTATCTCGCGCTGCGCGCGCAACCGTAAAACGCCAAGTTGCAAAAAGAAAAGTTCTTCAAAAGCCAATTCCTGACGCACCGCGGTCGCTGTTTCCTGATCCGGCGATTGATGCGCAAGGCGCGTCACCTCAGCTCGCGAACGCAGGCCGAGCTGCTGACGCACATCCACCGGTAACGTCTCGGGAATATCTTTTACCGCAACCAATGCCGTTTGGATCCAACGCTCCAGACTTGCCGGCCGGATGCCTTCTGTCAATCCATAGACCGGTTGCAACTTACCTTCAACCGCGGTCCATTCGTCGGGAAACACCACCTCGGGCGAATTCATTTGATATTTACCATAGCCCGCTTTAATGCGTCCGAAAGCGATAATCCGATCGCCCTCATGAAACAGCTTTCGTTTAAACGGCTGGTTGAAATAAACCAGTTCGAGATTGCCGCTGTCATCGTTTACGATCACATTTAAAATCGACAAGCGCGGGCGCGGCCGTCGTTCCTGCACTTTCGTGATAACCCCTGCTACAGTCACGTCAGCACCGTCCGCCAGAGCACGGATCGGCACTACTTGCGAATAATCACGATAGGCGCGCGGGTAATATTGCAGCAAATCGCCCACGGTATGTATGCCAAGCACAGCTAAGCGTTGTTCTGCGGCTTTACCGATGCCTTTGATGACCGTTACCGGATCTTGCCAATGCATAGTTACCTCCTTTCCCTATTATACAAAAAAACGGACTCTTGCGAGTCCGTTTTTATGATCAGTCCTCCTGCGGCAAAATCAAATTTAAAACGATTGCCACAATGGCCGCCGATGCCACGGTCGACCCAAGTACATATTGCAGCAGCTCAGGCAGCGTTGCCATGTAGTCTTTCGGCAGTAAATACAACGCCAACGAAATAACCATCGGGACGCCGATGACAAACATGTTGCGTTCGGTAAGCCGCTCCTGTTTCAAAATACGAATTCCCGAAAGGGAGATAATCGCGCAAACGACCACGAACACACCGCCGATTACCGGTGCCGGAATAGACGCAATTAATGTTGCCAATTTGCCGGACAAGCCAAACATCATTAACCACGCGCCGGCGCCGTAAAACGCGTACCGGCTGGCGACACCGGTGATGGAAATCAGACCGGCATTGGTCGAATAACCGGTGACCGGGGTCGAACCGACGAGGCTCGATACCAAACAGCCGAGGCCTTCACCGACCACACCGCGATCAACCTGTTTCGGTGTCACGTCTTCATTAATTACCGATCCGATCGCGAACCAGGTACCGGTTGTTTCCGCCATCAACACGAAGAATACGAAAATCATCGTTAAAATAGCCGATGGCGTAAAGCTCGGCATGTAATCGATAAATGCCAAATGCGGCCGCGCGAGCCAACCGGCCGCCGCTACGCTTTCCCATTGGAAACGCCCCATCAACTGCGCTGCAACACTTCCCGCAGCCAGTGCAAAAATGACGGCACCGGTTCGCAGCCAATTCCCTTTTTTACCTATGTGTATACCCAAGGTCACGCAGAAGATCAAGGTCACAACCGAAACCAACGCCAGTAAAATATTCTGTGTCACGGTTTCCGTTCCGTAAATCGCGTAGATATTTGAATCCAGCGCCACCGGCAGCAACGACAACCCGATGATTAAAATAATCGTACCGCCCACCAGACGCGGCACCAACACATTGATCAGTTTACGGAACACACCGGTCAAACCGAGCACGACCAACATCAGCGAGGCCACCATCGTTGAACCGAACACTTCATTCAGCCCTAAAAATCCGCCTCCGGCTGCCATCGTTACCCCGACAATAGCGCCGATCGGCACATAGCTCGGGCCTTGCGCGATCGGTAAGCGCATGCAGAAATGCGCCTGAATGATCGTTGCAATCCCCGCCGCCAAGAATGTCGCCTGGATTAAGATCGATGCTTCCGCTACCCCCAAGCTTAAAATCGACGCGATGACAAACGGTACTACGTACACATCCATCGCCAACACGTGTTGCAAACCGAGAAAAATAATTTTATTCCAGGGTAATTTTTCATTCGGCGCAACAATCAAATGTCCTTCGTACTGTGTTTCCTGCAAATTCTTCGCTGACTCCATGAATTCTCCTTAACGACCTGACACCAATTGTCCCTGCACCCATACTTTAGCAATATTGGCACGGTTGGCGGTAAATAAAATTTTCTGCAAGACAGACTGTGTATCGTCCTCGCTATACAAAACAATATCGGAATGGGGGGCGGCCACATCGATCAGCTGCACATCCCAATGATATCCCGGTAAAAACAGACCGATACGTTGATGCAATGCTTCGCCGCCCGCCGTCGTCGCCATATAAAACGCATGGCGAAAATCAATGCGTGACTCCGCCACACCGCGACCCGCGGCGGGAAGATTCGCGTCAACACCGTCTTCCAGCATACGACTGGAGATAATCGCCTGGCGAATATTCGCATAAATCGACGGTGCAAAACCGCCGGACACATCCGTGCCCAAACCCGCTTTGACCCCTTGCGCATGTCGACGGCGAACCGGATATACGGCATTGCCGAAAAACGCATTGGAAATCGGGCAATGGGAAATTGTCGAACCGCGTTGGGCGACCAATTCCGCCTCAGTTTCCGTCAATTGCGTCGCATGCCCCATCACTGCACGATTTGTTAAAAGACCAAAAGAGTCCAAAACCTCCGCATCCGATGTACCGAAGTGCTCGTGCGCATAACCGGCCTGCCAGTCCGATTCCGACAAATGAGTTTGAATCGGAATCGGGTACCGCTCCGCCAATTCTCCGAGTCCTTTCAGCGCTGCCGGCGTACACGAAGGTACAAAACGAGGCGTAATAACAGGCGTCAGTAATTGCCGCTCATCCGTAAGCGCCGTGATGCGCTCAATCGTCTCTTCCGCGCCGGCAATTCCCGCGTCCGCGGATGCGTCACGGTAGTAATCCGGGCATTGCTCGGGATTGTCCATTACCACTTTACCGAGTGCCGCGCGTTGGCCCAGCGTTTGGCATACTTCACCGAGCAACACCGTCGCGTCCACATTTTGCGTACCGTAGTACAGTGCAGTCGTCGTACCGTTTGCCAAGCTGCGCATGACAAGATCCGCAAATACCGGCGCCGCTTTTTCTCCATCGGTAAGTGACTGTTCGAGAGGGAACGTGTATTTCTGCAGCCAATCCTCCAACGGGACATGCAATGCGTTACCTATATTTTCCCATTGCGGCGCGTGAATATGCAGATCGACAAATCCCGGCAACAAATATTGCGTGGCGGATAACTCTTCCAGTTCGCCATTCGCGCGTGCATCGTCTACCGCTTTCGCATAGTCCGCATCCCGAGGCAGCAGTACACGTTCCAATGTGCCCGCCGCATTGATTTCAAAAAGCGCATCGGCGAGCACTTCCACTTCTCCCCAAACGGGTGCATGAAATGCCGTCCCCAACACAAAGTGGTGCTTTGCAGGTAAAGTCATATTCTTCCCCATTTCTCAAACATTTTATATTATTATACAAAATTTAGATATAAAAAGGTGAAATATTTTATCATTGCATATGTTATTACAATCACTCCGTTGCCATTTGCATGCAGGGATTAACATAAACGTATTCGACATTTGTAAATAACCGGAAAACCAAATTTTTCAAATTTTCATCAGTGTATATAAAAAATGAAAAGCCGACGCATCGGTGTTACTCTCCCCATTTTTCGCATTGCGCAATCGGCGCTGATACGAAAAACGTTATGCGGCGCAAACGACTTGCAGTAAAAGCAGATCTTCTTATGTTCTGCGTTACTTGATACTTCTCCCGTCAGAACGTCATTCACAATCGTATCGCTTGCTCTTTCTCTTTCGTGCATTAACACCGTCACGGCAATGATTTTTCGCCCGTGCACAGAAGATTACTGTCAGCATACCGGTCCTTCCCCGTGTTGCCGACTAACACAACTCCTTGCACAAAATACAATCCCCAGCCATGCACCTGAACTCCTTCCCCGATACCGATAGCCTCTGTACTGAACTGCGCAAACGAATGCGGAGAACCGTGCCGGGCCTCTTGGAAACATGCGCCCCTTGACACCCTTCAATAAATCGTGTCTAATAATGATATTAGAGGCAGCTATTCCACTAAGACGGTGAAAGTCCGTTCGTTGGGTAGCTGCCTCTGCTTTTTGTTCGTGGTAACTCATGGAATAACATAACGATCACCGAATCGTATGAAACCGGTTATTAATAAAGACTCTGTCTAAAATAAAAAAGAGAAAGCAGAACGCTTTCTCTTTTTTATTTTCTCTTGTGAATCAATTCATACAATTTCGGGCCTACCGCTAACGCCACGACAATCCCCAATGCGGATGTCATGAGAGAAAACGGAATATTCGCAATCGCCGCCTGCCAGCTGCCGATAACAGCCCACCATGCAACAATATATCCCACCAAAGTCCAGAGCGATGCGATCAACGTTGCAATCAACACCCGTCCGTAGCTAGGTCGACGATTCGGAGTGTGTCCGAAGTAACCGACGAGGTAACCCGCCACGCCTTTAATAACGAGCGAAAACGGCGTATATCCGGTCAATCCCACGATAGCATCAAAGATCATTGAGCCGATACCGCCACCAACCGCACCTACCCAGCGACCGAAAACGATTCCGATAATGTAAAGTGCCGCACTGCCCATATGAACCATGGCGCCACCCGGCATGGGGATAAGCACCATCGTTGCCACCACGCAAAGCGCGATGGCGACTCCCATGTATACCAGTTGTCTTGTCGATTGACTTCGCTTTTCTATAGTATTGCTATTTTGCATATTTTTCACCTTCCTGCCACAAATGTGGCAATTCCAATTCAAACGGCACACCGCTTTCAATTTTTGTTTCGGCTTCCTGCAATCTTTTAATTCCATTCGTCACAAACTGCCCTGCGATTTGTACAGCCTCGGCCCACGGCACTCCTTTAAGTCGCAAGCCGACTAGCGCGGATGCAAATAAATCGCCCGTTCCTACCACGGGTAACGGGATTTCAGCAAAGGTAAACCACGCCTCCGTGTGCGTACTTTGATCATACAAATAGTTGGCCAAGTAGCCTTTTTCCTGCGGTAATGATGTAATCACCACCGTTTCCGGTCCCAGCGTGGCAATCTCACTCGCTAACCGACGAGCCTCCTCTTTTGAAACCTGTCCGGTATGATACGGCACATCACATAAGAAACAGGATTCGGTATAATTGGGCGTTGTTATTGTGGCATCGCGCAATAGATTGCGCATGGCTTCCACCATCGTATGGTCAAATGCGGAATACATTTTGCCGCGATCCGCCATTGCCGGATCGATCATAATCAAATCTCCCGGATGGGTATAGCGCTGAATCAGGTTATGTACCAATCGAATCTGCTCGGGGTTAGCCAGAAAACCGCTATAAAAGGCATCAAAGTGAACGCCGTTCACTTCCCATGCTTTCACAAATTTAGGTATTTCTTCATCGAGCGGCAGCATATAATGATGAGCAAACCCCAGATGATTGCTGTAAAGAGCAGTGGGCAGCGGTACCGACTGTACGCCCAATGCTGCCAGGACAGGAATGGCAACAGACAATGCACAACGCCCCATCAGGCTCAGATCATGTACGGTAAGACAACTTGGTACCGACAACTCAACCATTTTCCCCTCCATAAACCCTCCTTTACATTGATATAAATCATGATAAATTTCTTTTTGTCATACATCAATATACAGTTTTACGTCAAAAAGCATGACAGAAAATCAAGCAATAAAAAAAGGTGACCGCAGTCACCTTTTTTAGCCGGTATTCATAGAGGAGAAGAATACCGACGCTCTATTGATAATCAGGGAAAATATCATCAATAGAGCCCTGAAATCAGGGTACAGTAAACACTGTACAATTACACTATAGCATAGATTTCAGAAAAATAAAGTTTTACCCCTTATCCCTGTTTTCGTTCTGCTTCCATCCTATGGTGCGCGGCAACTCAATGACGGGACGAGTCCACTTATACACCAACGCTATAATCGCGCCGCAGACGGCAACTGCCACTGCCGGCCAAAATAACGTCGGTAAACGGTTCGCAACCTGACCCCAGCCGCCGGGCAACACGGTTCCCTGCATAATCATATAAAATACCAGCTGGTACATGGTAAATGCCGCGATTGCGCCAAAATATCCCATGAAATATGCCGCGCCTACATGACGCTTACGCGCTGTCACGTACATTACAACATAAATCAGAATGGAAGCCAAACCACCGCCAATAAAAATCGGTTTCACCTGTGTCGGCAAAATCACAAGCATATATATCGCCAACAGTAAGATAATGGACAGGAGAATATGCATAAACAGAATCACCAATGCCAAAGCGCGACATCTCTCGCGCAGCGGATTCGTCGTTTTCCAAGCTGCATAAAGCGCACCGTGGGAGGTACAGGCCAGTACAGCCCAAATACCGCAAACCACTCCGATCGGCGACCAAAAAAACATGCCGACCGTGACCGCCCCCATACCGATATTTAAAAGAACGGAGAACCCGACGGTAATCAGATAAATCACAGTAGCAACCGAGACCAACGCATGCACAAAACGCATCGCATGTGCACCCTTTATCGTTTTACCACTGCTCCAGGCAGCTCCCAAACGTAACAGCAGATTCAAAACGATCAAGCCTACGCCGATCCAAATCACTTGATGATACGCGTCTTTCGGCCCTAAAAAAATAGCATCCAGCAGCCAAAAAGCAGCTACTAAACCAAGCTCACTGGCCTGAAATCCCGGCCGATAGAGAGAATAAAATGCCGATCTTTCCCGTTCATTTTTTATAGTCCACGGTGCGGTGAGCGCCAAACCCACATCAGTTTCTGTAACCCAGAAATATAAAGCAATCAGAAGCGAGATGAAGAGCACTAATCCCGGTGTTTCCAACTGTGAAAGCCAGGGCAGCCATGACTCGATAATACTCATTACCAATCCCCTATCATACAAATTAAACGCCGTAAGAAATCATGCTCATTATAACATACAAATCATAAGCATTACGTCTCTATACCAACATAGAAAAGATTCGAACTACAGTCCGAATCCTCGTAAACACCAGAACACAAATGCCGATACCAAACTGCTCAGCGGAATGGTCGAAATCCATGTCACCACCATACTGCAGGCCACATTCCAATTGACAGCCGTGACGCGTTTGGCAGAACCGACGCCCATAATAGAGCCAGAAACAACGTGTGTGGTACTGACCGGCATGTGCAACATCGTAGCCAACGAAATAACGATAGATGAATTCAAATCCGCAGCAAAGCCGTTAATACTTTCCATGCGAAACACTTTGCGACCCACGGTTGCAATAATTCTCCAACCACCTACGGCCGTCCCTAACGCCATCGCCGCGGCGCACACTACTTTGACCCAAAGAGGTACTTCAAACGACGATAGATGACCGGCGGAAAGCAGCGCTAAAGTAATAATGCCCATCGACTTCTGTGCATCGTTCGAACCGTGCGAAAATGCCATCGCCGCCGCCGTAAAAAGCTGTAAACGACGGAATTTGCGATTCAGGGTAAACGGTGCACGCCTTCCAAACAACCATAGCAACATAACCATCACAAAAAAGCCGCCGCCAAAGGCAATCACCGGCGATAAAACGAGCACCAAAAAGATCGTGCCGATTCCTGACCAGTCCAACGCCTGAAAACCGACGCTCACTGAAACCGCGCCGATAAGACCGCCAACCAGTGCGTGCGAGGAACTCGACGGCATACCGAAATACCAACTCGCAATATTCCAGAAATTGGCGCCGATCAGCGCCGCGATTAAGACCTCTGAATTTACAAAAGACGGTGATAAAATAATATCTCCGCCAATCGTTTTGGCTACTCCTGTACTTACCAAAGCACCGAAAAAGTTTAAAATAGCCGCCATCATAATGGCATGTTTCGGTTGAATAGCTCGAGTAGACACAGAAGTTGCCACCGCATTGGCTGTATCATGAAAACCGTTGATATAGTCGAATGCGATGGCAAGTATAATAACTCCCCAAAGAAGTAGTTGCTCATGCATATTTTAATACGACTCTCTGAAAAGTATTGACCAGGATTTCACACTCATCGACCACTTCTTCCATAGACGAGAGAATTTCTTTCCATTTAATAATATGAATGGGATCCGTACATTCCGTAAAAAGTTTCGCCATCTCTTCATGGTAGTAGACGTCTCCCTGTGACTCCAAATTACTTACTTTCTTACTGCGCGCTTCAATCTTTAAGTAATTACCTTTGAGGTTGCGCATATACGACACCGATTTACGAATTTCATCCATACACTTCGCAACGATCTGTGCCATCGCAACCGCGCCCGGAGTCGGTTCTCCCGGATGATACATAACCATCTTGTCCATGATTTCTTTAATTTCATCCAGAGCTGTGTCCAGCTGTTCAATCACCGATTGAATATCCTCACGATCGATCGGTGTGATAAACGTTTTTTGCAAACGTTCCATCGTCTTCGAGCGAATTTCCGCGCCTTCTCGCTTTAACTGTCGGACTTGGTCCAGTCCTTCTTTACTGTCAATTTTGTTTGCAAAACAGTCATAGAGAATGCTCCCTGCATTTGCACTCAGCTCTGCGTGCTTTTCCAACAATGCAAAGAATTTTTCTTCTTTCGGTTTTAACTGAAATGCCATGCTGTGTCTCCTATCCACCCTCAAAAGTTTTCCATGTAAAATCATTATATCATAGCGACTGATAATAAACTATTCACGTCATGTCTAAACTGTCATTATTCCTAAAAATTACTAAAGCTTGACAAAGTATTTCGCTTTATCTAATCATGTAAAAAATGTAAAAGAAGACCCTTTTTACCATACATCGTAGTAAAAAGGGTCTTCTTTTAATCTTTACAAATGGTATTGAAAAAATTTATGCTTATTCCGGCTCAATAATAAAAGAGAGGGACGAAAAATACTTCACCTGCGTATTAGGATCATCTGTCGGATACGCAATTTCTATACCGAGTACATTCAAACCGTTAGCGGCCACTGTAACTGTCGCACGACCGTTCGCATCCGTTTTCGATTCATTGGTAAGATCATTAATCACGTCTTTAATCAACGGCGCATCCGCCATCGGTTCGCCATCTTTGTACGCACGGATCTCAAAGGTATCACCCTTGCGCAAAGTCAGCGGATTGACAGACGGAACAATTTGTATCGGCACATTGTAAATATACCCCGGTTTAACTTCCGGATCCCAATAATTCACGTTATATTTTACCGCATGTGTTGTTTTGACTGCATTCGGAACTTCCGAAAACGGAGCATTTACTGTTTTGCCGTCTTTAGTTTTGGTGAAATAGCCATAATCAAAGAAAGTCGTCGTAACTCCCAAATTTTCTGTATTGGCAAACGAAATATGATCACTATGACGAACTACATCCACTGCTGTCGGTTGAAAATTCTTGTCGTAGCCTTCCACCATTTGCACACAAGCAGGATCATAGACGTTATTGCCAGGTCCTTTCCCAAGAACCAGCACACGTTGATCCAGGCTGTTCGCTACAAACACGCCGTGCGCAGATACATCCGCCACACCAAACACGCCTGCCAACAAACTTGCACATAAAGCCAATCCTACTGCTTTTTTCATATTGTTTCCTCCTCTAGAACATATGAATTCCCTATAATTGACAATAGCATATGTTAATCTTTTTGTAAAATTATAAATATTTATTCTCATTATTTTATTCTTATTAGTTTACATTATTTGGTTTTATATAAATATAGTAAATAAAAAAGCCTTCTAATGAAGGCTTTTAAATGGTGACGCAGACATATGTGTTCCACTGCTACTTATTTTGCGATTCACGCTTCCTATATCCATGATAAAAAAGCGATTTAAAAAATTGATTTTTAAACAAGCAAAAAGAAAAAAACGGATTGCTCCGCCCTGCCCCGTCAAAAATCGTAACTCCCACGATATTAAGAAGAGGTCTTTAGTCAACAGGCGCCTCCGACCTAGTTATTTATCATATCACCTTTTTTATTTTATAGGTCCCTGTCAAGGGTGAAATAACTTTCCGGAACGGTTTCTCCTTTTTTCAGAATGAGGAAATCTTCGTCAAAATCATCGTCGGCTATTTTCCTCAAAATTCCGTATTTACCGGGAATTATATCAATTTGCCCGTCCAAAATTTTTCTTAGTTTCTCTAAATATTCACGGACAGGTTCTATTTCGTAACCCCCGGTATCAATGATATAAAAATGTTCAAATCCTTTATACAGTTTTCTTAAAAATTTTCACCCCTGCTTCTAATTATTTTGTCCACATCAATGGAAGAACGTTTGCTGTATTCCGCCCAACTTTCCGTGAAAAAGGCACCATGCTTAGGACGTTTAATCTCTTTCAGATTCTCCCCGGATAAAAGTATATCAAGACAATCTCTCGTCCGCGGCAGTACCAGTTCTGTATGGGTAGCTCTGAGACCTATCGTTCAGCCGCCGCAACCGGAGGGACAAATGATAACCCGGTCCGCATACAATACGCTGTCTATTTTTTCTTGAAGATAGCTTTTAAGATACGCCGGGCTTTTGTGGAGTTCATCAGGTAAAAGGTAAAGAACAGCACTACTTTCCGCTTCTTTCAAAGCATGAATCAGTTCTTTTTGTAGGGTGGGACAAGCAAAAATAATCGTTCCAGCCATGGCGCTTTTCCTTTCTCCTTTTTTCTCATTATACCCTTTTTCCGCAAAAAAACAGACAGTTCCTTTTCCGGAACTGTCTGTCATTGGTGACCCAGGAGGGATTCGAACCCCCGACCTTTTGATTCGTAGTCAAACGCTCTATCCAGCTGAGCTACTGAGTCATGCAATTGGCAGGGGCAGAAGGACTTGAACCCTCAACCAACGGTTTTGGAGACCGCTACTCTACCAATTGAGCTATACCCCTACGTAATCAGCAGCTACCTACGCTCCCGGGCCGTTTCCAGCCAAGTACTTTCGGCGTTTACGAGCTTAACTACTGTGTTCGGCATGGGTACAGGTGTCGCCTCGTAGCTATCGCCACTGA
>NZ_JAHAJN010000012.1 GCF_018372215.1 Negativicoccus succinicivorans
CGCCGACACGTTCGACGCGATAAATGACGCTATAACGGCGAAAATTGACGCATTATCGGCGATCTATTTAGAGGCCGAAGGCGATGAAATCAAAATCGACGCGCGAATTGAAAAACTAAAGAAATTGAAAGCAAGAGCCGGAAGAACAAAAGAACGGGTCGCAAACATTGCCGCTAATTTCCTGACGGCAATGGGCAAAGAGAAAGCAAAAGGCGATCAATTTACATTCAAGCGCCGGAAGTTTCCGCCGCGCGTTGTAGTAGCTGATGAAAGCGCGCTACCTAAAGAATACATCAAAGAAAAAATAACGACGAGCATTGACAAGATTGCAATTAAAAAAGCGCTACAAAACGGTGATGAAGTCACGGGCGCAAGTTTGGAACAACGACAGGGGGTCGCATTTGAATGACACTAGCAAGCAAATTACAAAAAATACAAGCGAAAATTGCGGCGCCGAAAGATCAGTTTAATAAGTTTGGCGGCTTTGCTTACAGAAACGCGGAGGGTATTCTTGGCGCGCTTAAGCCGTTACTTGATGAACAAAAAGTCGTTTTACTGATGAGCGAAAAGCCGATCGAAATCGGAGATCGGATTTATATTGGCGTAACCGTTTCATTGTACGACGCGGAAAGCGACGCGCCGCCGATCATGGTCACGTCGTTAGCGCGTGAAGCGGAAGAAAAAAAGGGAATGGACGCGGCGCAGGTTACGGGGTCGGCGATCTCGTATGCGCGTAAATACGCATTATGCGCGATGTTTGCAATCGGTGACAGTACCGACGATCCGGACGCGCAAGAGAACGGAAAGGGAATCACGCACGGGACGCGGGAAAAGTTGGCGGCCGTCGCATTGGAAAAAAACATCAGTCCGCAGAATATGACGGCGATTATGTCGGCAGAGTTCAACGTTAATAAAAGCGCCGATCTAACAGAAACACAGGGGCGCGCGTTGCTTAAAATTCTGAACGAAATGGCGGCCAACTAGTGGAGGCGCCACAAGCCACAATGAAGCGCCTAATGTCGCGCATGAATACGCTACTCGATGAATCGGAAAGGCTGGGCATACAAGCCGCACAAGCGGAGTATGAATACAAGCTTGAGGAAGCGAAAAAAACGCTCGAATTACGCGATGAAGGCTTTCCCGCGACACTTATACCAACGCTAACAAAAGGCGACGAAAAAGTGGCAAAAATGCGGCTGGCGCGTGACGTTGCGGAAGTACGTTACAAGTCGGCACAAGAACGAATCAACGCGGTAAAAAAAGAGATTAGCGTACTAGCGGAAGAGATCAACAGAGAATGGGGCAATGCTAAATATGGAGCATAGCAGAACGGCTAAAGACATTTTATTTGAGGCGCAAGCGGCGGACTGCGTCGCCGTGAATAAACATATTATGCGTGAATTTGGCGCTAATGCGGCTTTGTTATATGCCCTTATGTTGGAGGAATATGAAAACGTTAAAAAGGGCGGTGACGCTGGAACGAAGAAAGCATTGCTTGAGCGCATACAACAGGCCACACGCTTTCCTTTGTGGGAAATAGAGTGTGCGGTTGATGACTTGGAACGCGCCGGGGTTATAGATAGCAAAGAAGATGCATTTCGCATTTTCGTTATCGACAAGATCCCGACTGAATAAACAGAATGGAGCAATGCTAAATATGGGGTTTAAGCGGTTATCTCATTACAAATATTCAAAATTGCGCCGAAAGGTTTACGAGCGTGACGGCGGTCAATGCGTATTATGCGGCGGCGCGGGAGCACATATCCATCACATTATTTTCCGATCGCAGGGCGGTAAAGATGAGGCCGAAAACTTGGTCACTCTTTGCGGCAGTTGTCACGAAAAGGCGCACGGGCGCGGTAACGGCGCTTTTACTCAAAAATCAATCCGCGAAATGTTATTGAAATACGTTTCAAATGAATAAAGGGGGCGTGATGCACCGTGGGTCGTCAAGTCAAGCAAGGACTAGACTACTTCACGTTGGACGTTGATTTTTTCGATAGTATAAAGATCCGGAAAATTAGGAAAGCATGCGGCACTCAATCCATCGCTCTACTGGTCGCGTTGCTCTGTAATATTTATCGTGAAGAGGGATATTACGTGGGTTACGATGGCGATCTGACGTTCCTTATTGCTGAACAATTCAGCGTAAGCGAGGGCGCAGTAGAGGAGACGGTTCGAAAGGCTGTATCAGTGGGTTTTTTTGATGCCGACATGTTCCGCAAATACAACATACTCACGTCACACGCAATTCAGGAACGCTATTTTATAGCGGTTGACAAGCTGAAAAGAAAGCGTGTGGCGGTCACAGGAGATTTTGTACTCAAAAGCATCTCTGATTCTGGGTATGTTGATAAACTCGGCGGAAATGTCGTTTTCCATACGGATAAATCGAATAAATCATTGAATAAATCCGACTATGTAAAGGTAAAGGTAAATGTAAAGGAAAAGGTAAACGTAAATAAAAGCATAGTCGAGAAATCTCGACAACACACAAAAACGACAAGCAAACAAACAAACGCCACCTGCCAAGAAATCATTGACTACTTGAACGAAAAAGCACAGACAAAGTACAGGGCAACAACGGCAAAAACGCGTTCACTTATCAATGCGAGATTATCGGAAGGCTTTGTTGTTGGAGATTTTAAGACGGTTATAGATAAAAAGTGCGCGGAGTGGCAGGGGACGGAGTGGGAAAAGTTTTTGCGACCAGAAACATTATTCGGCACTAAATTTGAGGGTTATTTGAACGCACGGCAGACTGTACAGAAAAGCACTAACAAGAACGCTGATCTGTATGCGCGAGCGTTAGCGAAAGCGAGGGAAATAGATGAACGCCAATCTTGAAAGCGTTTTGAAAAGCCTTGAGCCGCTTGTGTACGCCTATCAGAAAGACGTTAAAGAGGGAACGTTTGAGGCTTATGTAACGTATTTAGCGGACGTGCCGCCTGAATTTATTCGTGCCGCCGTTGATGAATTAATTAAAACGTCGAAATGGTTGCCGACGGTGGCGGAAATTAGGGAGCAAGCGCGGGCGTTGTGGATGAATAGTAAAGGTCTGGAAGAAGAAACGGCAGAAAAATCCTGGATCGCCTTGTTGCAGATGGTACGAAAGCACGGCTTTGTTGAGCCTAAACGCGAGGCGTTTACATCGGCGGCGGCGTATCAAGCTATGCGAGCGGTCGGTTGGACGGCGATATGCATGGCAACAAATAATGAATTGAGCTTTTTACACAATCAATATGTAAACGCCTATAACGAATTTAAGGGCAATAAGCCTGTACTAATTAAGAAGTTGGAGGCGATCGACCATGCAAAAGTGCGGCTTCTTGGCAACACTTAACGGTGAACGCAAGCGGGAAATAGAAAGGGCAAAACGGTTAGCGGTGGCGCCTGAAGTAACGGACGAATTAAGGGCGTATGCGCGCAGTTATTTCCCTGAAATTACCGATAAGCAGATTATGAAAAACTATATCGTGCTGCAGTGCTTATGCAGTAATGAGCGCGACAAGTGGACTAAATTCAGAGATGGAACGGCGCAAGAGATATTGCCGATGATCCCGATCATGGACAAATACACGGGCGAGATCCGACCAGTATATAAGGAGGCGTAAAAAATGGCAACAACAGCCGAGCGATGGAAAGCATATCAGAAAGTGAAAGCGTCACTCAGTCAAGAGCAGCAAAACGTACTGTCAAATATTGAGGGGCATATGGCACGAATGAAGCTGTGGTCCGCTCTTTCAGAAGTTGATGTTTCTAATGACCGTGTGAACGATTGGCGCGGGGGAAAATATTTGTGGGTCGAAAATCTGCGTTTTTTGATCAAGTTGGGAAATGTTGATATTGGAGGACCGCGCGAGCCTACCGTTCAAACCATGTTCAAATTGGCGCGAATATATAGCAGGCGCGATAGATGCAGATTTGTATTCCGTCTTTCTGATTACTTTTCAGAGGTGCTTGGCGAGTGCATTCGCGATGAAAAGGAGGCGTAAAAAGTGGAATTTAATGAAGATATTGACTTTGGCGAAATACGAAAAGAGCTTAATCGAGAATTGAAAAATGTTGAGCGCGGCTATTCCCCGACACAGGCACTTGAGGAATTATGCCAAATGTGGCAGTTGGTGCTTGATATGTGTACAGACAATAACGAAATTCTGGGGTGGACCGTGAAAATGATTGACGGGTGCACGGATTTTCAAGCGGCGATAACGATGTCGAGGGCGATGGAAACGAATTTATTGAAAGTGTTGGCGAGCAGTCAATGTTTTTCTGAAGAAGAGGAGGAACAAGAAAATGAATGAAGTAACATTAGTGGGTACTATTGACGGTGGAATTAAGGCGTTTAGCGGGGAACGATCCACAAAAGCGTCGTTTCGGCTGGTAACGTCACGCACGTTTAACGGTAAAGAGTTTAGCGATCGACACAACATCGTACTTTGGGGTGATAAAGCGCAGGCAGCCGCCGATCATCTGACGGCGGGCGACGTGGTAATGGTAAAAGGGCGTATTGGTACGCGTAAATATACAAAGAAAGACGGCACAGACGCCTATATTACAGAAATCACGGCGTATGGAATTTATAAGGAAGTTGTCGGTACGAATACCAATCGCGACGAGGTAAAGGTAAAGGCGAGTGGGTTGCTACAAGTTAACGATGAGGATATTCCATTTTAAGGGGCGACAAAATGACAGAGATATATATCATTGAGCGGGTACACGTCGGAACAGAAGTGGAAGCGCTATATATTTTCGAGGACAGAGAAAAGGCAATAGAAAAATACCTTAAAGTTGAGAAGGCGTATATAGGAGTTGATAAGTATTTTATTAACCTTTGCCGCCTGACGATCCGTGACGGTGGTATGGTCACGGCACAAGATTATTACGAATTTTATTCTCGGGACTTTGAAGATGATCCGCCTAAAAATGCTGCGCGATCAATTCTCAAAGAGATTAATGAAATAATCGACTTTCAAAAAGACGAAATGCTTTTAATGCTTAATAAATGCGGCGAGTTGTTGAGCGAAAACGAGAAGCTAAAGGGAATAAATGACTAACGGCAAGCAAAAGGGCAAGCGCGGCGAGTTGGAATTTTCCCGCTTGTGTCGTGAATACGGTTGGGAAGTGCGCCGGACTGCTCAATATTGCGGTAACACCGGAGAGGCGGCTGATGTGGTCGGACTTCCGGGTGTGCATGTGGAAGTAAAGCGAGTAGAACGACTAAATATTGATGACGCGATGGCGCAAGCTCGACGAGATTCTAAAAAGAGCGGTCGGGTGCCGATAGTCGCGCACAGAAAAAACAACTGTAAATGGCTAATTACTATGACGGCGGAAGATTGGTTTGAAATGTTTAGAGAATGGAGAGGTGAAAGTAATGATAGCAACTAGTATGGCGGAGCCGATTATATCGCCTTGGCTGATTTATGCGATTGACATCTTAAACTCAATAAGCAATGCCGCTAATATAGTTTGTTGGTTATCCCTTGCCGTCTTTTCGGTTATATTGTTTAGAAATTTAATTGGTCTTGATCTGACGGACGAGTTTATTCAGGACTATGCTCGAGTTTATAAACGTGTCGCTGTTGTGTTTCTAGCGTCATTCTTGGTGGCAACGATTGTGCCAAACAAACAAACGTCTTATGAAATGCTTGCGGCGGCATATGTGACTCCGGCTAATGTTGAGCGGGCGGCGGACATGTTGGATCGATTTGCTGACAAAATATTAAAAGAAAATAACAGACGGGAGTGGTCAAGATGATTCAAGAGGTAAATAAAAGCGGCGTATTAATGCAAGAAGTGCGTGACATTGCTAATTATTTTTTTGAGATGCAAGAGCTGGGACAATTTTATGACGAAGATGATGCGTTTTTTCAGGAAGAGGACTACGCAAAGGAAATTGTTTATGCAGTTCATTGTTGGCTAACCAAACGATACGGAACGCTTGACGATGAAATGATGAAGGAGTTTGTCGGCATTATGGTAGGCAGAAGACTTTAACCGGAGGTCAGTTATGAATGTGGTAATGTTGGCGTTTATTCTTGCGGCACTTGCCATTGTGGGTTATCGGGAAATGACGAGACAGGACGAAAGGGAACATAAGCAATGAAGATTATTGATGAACAATTATCGCACCAATTGCAGGAAGTGATGAAGAAGGTAAGCATTACACAATTCAACGAGATTATCCAAGGGATAAAAAGCGGCGTGGATGTTCTGATGTATGCCGACACGAAATACAACTGGCAGCAGATGTTTCAAATCCGCGTCGGACTTGAGTGCGGTTTAAATGTGTCCATGTATGCCGATGAGAAGTATAACTGGGAACAAATGCAGGAGATCCGGATGGGACTTGAACAAGAGGTGGATGTTTCTACATATTTGAATCCTGATTATGATTGGCACACTATGTTTGATATTCGGCGGAGACTTGCTAAAAAGGTGATGCGGCTGGTATGACAACCTTTTACAATATCCGGATTGATGGTACGCTGAAATGGATGTTTGGGGAAGATGAAGAAAGAAAGGCGTTAGAGACATATCATCGGCTACAAGAAGAAAAGCCTGGTGAACGGGTTACCATTGAACGGAAAGACACAGACGAATTAGGAACGATTAAACGGACATACAGTTACATCGAAGAATATGACGTTTGGGCAGAAGACCGGGAAGGCAGGAAGCGTAATGGCAGTATTCTACACCGTAAGAAAAAACGCACAACACGTAGCCATGTTCGGCGAGAACGATGAATCACTTGCGTTGGCAACATTAAGTAAGTTTAAGAAGCACGAATCGGATAAATACAAAAAAGAGGGGTGGAGCGATAAATACGCTTGTTGCCGCCACATTACGAACGATGAAGGTAGGGTCATTCTGTTTTCTACGTATAGCGGTTGGATAAAAGACTGGAACCTGGACACCGACATAGATTTGGTATTCGGCGAATAGGGGGACGCTAATGGTGAACGAGCAGGCGCGAGAAGAACTTGAGAAGCTGCGAGAACTTAATATGCGGATTGACGCACTGATTGAGGAGAAGAGAAAGTTGGCCGCGCGCGTGACTAGCCTTGTGCGTCCACTTTCTGAGCCGGTATCGGGCACAAAGAGATCAGATATAGCCAATGCCGCCGCAAAATTAGCGGATATGGACACGGAAATAGACAACACGATAGATGAATATAGTGACCGTAAAAAGCGCATTTTGATACGAATAAACGCGATTACAGATATGCGCTATAGAACGCTACTGTTTTTGTATTATGCAAATACCGTGCCGCTACGTTTGCACGAAGTGGCGAAAATGATGCATTACCAATATTCAACAATAAAATACATGCACGGTTGCGCGCTTGATGCGTATCAAGAAAAGTACTTTCCGCCGTAAGTATCTACCAAAAACTACCTTGCTATGCGGTATAATGATAGTATGAAAATATAGGCACTCTTGCGGGAGTGCTTTTTTATTGCCCAAAGGTGGTGAAACCAATGGCGGAGGCAAGAAAAAAACAAAAGAAAAAAGACGGTCGGCCGCTTGCGGTGACGCCGGACGTTGTCAGGAAACTAGAGAAGGCTTTTACCATTGGCGCAAACGTCACCCAAGCCTGTGATTTCGCGGGAATTTCCCGTGAGACATATTATAAACATTGCGAGCGAAATGCGGGGTTTACTGACAAAGTAGCAGAATGGAGCGCGCGGACAGGATTACGGGCAAAATACAATATTCACAAAGCGATCGAAGCGGAAGATGTTGATGTGTCTAAATGGTATCTCGAACGGACAGACGACGCGTTTAATCCTAAAAAGCGGGCGGAAATAACCGGAACAGACGGCGGCGCGGTACAAATAGAATTTGGCTGGGCAAGCGATGAGTAAAGTTGTCATACCGTACACGCCACGCGCATTGTGGAAAACAGACATTCACCCGGGACTAGAAAAAGCGCGTTTTTCCGTTGTTGTTGCGCATCGTCGTTTCGGAAAAACCGTCGGAATGATTAATCACATGCTAAAGGCGGCAATATTGTGCGATAATCCGTCGCCGCAATATGCGTACATTGCGCCGTTTCGAGTACAGGCGAAACAAATAGCGTGGGCGTATTTGAAGTATTACACGTCGCCAATACCGGGGCGACTGGTGAATGAATCGGAGTTGTTTGTTGAATTGCCGTCACGGCACGACAATAGACAGGGGGCGCGCATATATATCAAAGGCGCGGACAATCCTGATTCGTTGCGCGGTAGTTATTGGGACGGTGTTGTGTTGGACGAATACGCGCAAATAAAGCCGGAAGTCTGGAACGAGATTATCCGTCCGGCGCTTGCTGATCGTTCCGGTTGGGCTACATTTATCGGTACGCCGAAAGGGCAAAATGCTTTCTATGAGATGTACCAGCGCGGTTTGCAAGATCCGGCGTGGTTTACGTGTAAATACACGGTAGCCGATAGCGGTATATTGCCGGAAGAAGAAATTGAAGAAATGAAACGGGACATGTCCGACGATGCAATTCGGCAAGAATTATATTGCGATTTCACGGCGTCGGCGTTTAATGTCCTTATTTCGATTGATTTGGTGGCGCAAGCAAGGGCGCGGCGTGTCATTGAGGAAGATATAACAGGGGCGCCGGTTGTCTTGGGCGTTGATGTCGCGCGGTACGGTGCGGACAGTTCGTGCATCGTGCGGCGGCGCGGTTTATGCATGTATGAACCGGTCTTGTTTTCCGGCGTGGATAACATGAAACTTGCGGAAATTGTCGCGCGGGAAATTGAAACGCATAAGCCGGACGCAGTATTCATTGACGCGGGGCGCGGTGAAGGCGTGATTGACCGTTTGCGGCAATTAGGCTACACGGTGATAGAAGTACCGTTCGGCGGGAAAGCGGTTAGAGATGACAAGTACGTGAACCGTCGGGCGGAGATGTGGGACGAAATGCGCGCATGGTTGCAACGTGGCGGAAGTTTGCCGGAACATGAACGACTGCAAGCGGAGTTATGCATACCGGAATATGGTTACGACGCTAAAGGGCGCATCATGCTGGAAAAGAAAGACAGAATTAAGGAACGTAGCGGCCGATCTCCCGACGTGGCAGACGCGGCCGCTTTAACGTTTGCGGCGCCGGTGGCGAATCGGTTAGCCGCGGCGCGGAAAACACGCGCCAACACAAAATATTCTTTTTTTTAAGGAGGAAAAAACATGTGTAAATTTATTGCTCGGGCTTTGGGGTTTAGTGCGCCGCGTATGCCGGAAATTAAGCAGCCGGCGCCGGCGGCACCGGTGGCGCAAGCCGTCAACATGACGGACGACACGACCGGGGAAGAAATGGCAGCGGAAAACAAACGCAAAAAACGCGGTTTCTTATCAACGCGTTCGATGAATACCATTCTCGGCAGCGCAGACGCGACCGGCAAAAAAACATTGGGGTAAATTATGGACACGATATTGGCAAGAAGCCCGACTGCTAAATACAAAGGACAGAAGCGGCCGGCAAGAGAAAAGGCGCAAAAACGGCTTGATCGGTTATTCCGTAAACGTGAACCGTATGAGCGCTGGTGGAAAGAGATCCGCAAATACGAATTGCCGTTTCACGGTGATTTTGAGGAAAACAAGGCGCGCGGTGAATCGGAAGAAATTTACAATTCAACAGCGCGCGACGCCGCCGCAATTTTCGCCGGCGGTGTGATGAGCGGACTAACGCCGCCTTCGCGTCAATGGTTTAAGTTGGCGCTTGCGGGGAAAAACACGCCGAAAGAAGCGGGGATTATCCTTGACGAGCGACAGGCGATCATGCAAAACGTCTTGGCACGGAGTAACTTTTATCACGCTGTTTATAGTTGCTATCACGATTTACCGTTTGGGCAAGCGCCGCTGGGTATCTTTAGCGCCGCCGACGGTGTCCATTTCATGCATTATCCTATCGGCAGTTACGCACTTGATACCGATGCGACGGGGCGGGTCAATACGTTTGCACGTAAAGTGCGAATGACGGCCGCGCAGATCGTTGAGCAGTTTGGCGAAGATAACGTGCCGCAGACGGTGCGCGACGCCGCAAAGAATAAAAGCGATCGCATGTTTGTCGTGTGTTGGCTGGTAGAGCCTAACACAGAACGGCGGGGCGGGCGTCTTGGTCCGCAGTCGATGCCCTATCGGTCTTTATATTGGGTTGAGGGGTCGCCGACTGATGAATATTTAGCGCTTGGCGGTATGGAAGAATGGCCCGTGCCGGTCGCGCGGTATCAGGTTATAGGACTAGAACCGTATGCGAAGGGCGCCGGCTGGTACGCGTTAGCCGATAGCAAGATGTTGCAGGTTATGGAACGCGACATTCTGACGGCGATTGAAATGGGAATTAAGCCGCCGATGCAAACGAGCGGGGCGACGTCGCCTAGTGTGAACATGTTCCCAGGCGGGGTAACCGTCAACGCCGTAGCGGACAGCGTGCGGCCGTTGTTTGACGTGCAGTTAAACGTGCAAGCGGTGCAAGCGAAAATTGAACAGACAGAACAAAAGGTGCGGCGCGCGTATGCGGCGGATCTTTTTTTGATGCTGGATCAGATTGAGCGCGGGCAAATGACGGCGCGGGAAATTATGGAACGTACGCAAGAAAAACTGCAACAGCTGGGCCCGGTCGTTGAACGTCTGCAATATGAATTTTTGAATCCGACACTCGAGCGCGTATACGGGATATTGGATCGGGGCGGAGTGTTCCCGCCGTTGCCGCCGGAGTTGGCGGAACAGTTGGGCGAAGAAGAAGTGCGCATCGAATATATTTCGCCGTTAGCGCAAGCGCAAAAGATGTCCGGATTGATCAACATTGAACAGACATTGGCGTTTGCCGGACAGGTCGCGCAAATGTTCCCGGAAGTCTTGACGAAGATTGACGCAATGGCAATGCTTGATGTTTATCATGACAATATCGGCGCGCCGGCGGCAATGCTCCGGTCAACGGAAGAAGCGCAACAGATTGTGGCGCAGCAACAGGCGGCGCAAGAACAGGAAAACGCGCAAGCGGCGCAAATGGCAAGCATTCAACAGGCGGCGCCGTTGGCGCAAGCGGCGAAGAATTTGACCGATGCGGCCAACGACGGTAACCCGGCTATTCGTGAATGGCTGGGAATGCCTAACGCTGGAGGTGGCGCGCTGTGATGTCAAAAGAAGAACGACGCGCACGCCGTGAAACGGAAATGGTGAATCGGCTGGATCGTGACGCGTTGCAAGACGTGCTACAAACGCCGGCCGGCCGTTGGTTTATTATGCGATTATTTGACAGTTGTCACGTATTCGAGCGGACAATGACGGGTAATTCGTGGACATACTTTAATGAAGGCGCACGAGATATGGGGCTGCAGTTGCGCGGGCGAATTATCCGTGACGGTCATGTAGATGCGTTACAACTAGCGGAACGGGAATACGTGGAAAAAATTGCAGAATTGCAGAAATTGCGAAAGGAGGAGTGATCCAAACATGCCGGAAGAAATGGCGAACGATAACACGAACACGCCAAACGCGGAAGATATTGAAAGCACGCAGGAAACGGAACAACAACCCGACGTGGCGGAATCGTCAGTGCCGGAAAGTTACGACTTTGCGGAGTTTTGTGTAAACGGGGTAGAGTTGGACGCGGAACGCGCGGAGCAGTACTCGGAAGTATTAAAAGAAGCGGGAATGTCGCAAGAACAAGCGAATGCCGTCACGAAGTACGGTCTTGCTTATGCTCAGGAAGTGGCGCAAGAAGTCGCAACGCAATACGAGCAGACACAGGCGCAAGAAATTGAGGGCTGGGCAGACGAGACGCGCGCGGAGTTGGGCGGCCAATTCGATGAAGTTGTGGCACAAGCCGCTATCGGTGTTACGTACATGGAAAAGAACATTCCGCAATTGCGGGAAATGCTTGACGCGACGGGCTTTGGTAACCGTGTGGAGGCGATCCGCTTATTTGCACAGATTGGGCAAATGGTGGCGGAGGACGACGGCCGCGCGAATCGTGGCGGCACGGCAAACGCGAGCGACGTCGCAGGATTTTATAAGAATACTGATTTTGACATTTACTAATTGGAGGTTGAAAACATGGCAACAGTAGGAAATTTAGCTTTAACGCTTTCGGACTTACGCAAGCGCACAGGCCCGCAGGGTGAAATTGATTGGGTGCTGGAAGCACTGAACGAATCGAATCCGATTTTGGACGACATTCCGTGGCTTGAAGGTAACTTGCCGACGGGTAACCAAACGACGGTGCGCACGTCGGTCCCGATGCCGTCGTTGCGTCGTATTAATCGCGGCGTCGATCCGTCGAAGTCCACTACCAAACAGGTCGCCGATACATGCTCCATTTTTGAAGCGCGTTCGGAAGTGGACATTGAATTGTTGGCGCTTGCTCCGGACAAGGCGCAGTTCCGTCGTTCGGAAGATGTTGCGCATATTGAAGGCTTCGGGCAAGCGGTGGCGCGTAATATTCTTTACGGTGATTCTATGACGAACCCGGACGAATTTAACGGCTTAGGCGTTCGTTATAACGTCCTGAAAGGCGAAAAAGGTGATCCGGGGTATCAGGTCGTATCGGCCGGCGGCACGGGCAAAACAAATACGTCGATTTGGATTGTCGGTTGGGGCGAACGTACCGTGACGGGTATTTATCCGCGCAATACGTATGCCGGCTTAAAAGTCCGCGACTTGGGCGAAAATGATGCGGTAGATCCGGACGGTCGCAAGTTCCGCGCGGTGTCTACTTTGTTCACTTGGAAACCGGGCCTCGCGGTACGCGACCAACGCGCTGTTGCGGCCGTTCGTAACATTAACGCAAGCAATTTGTTAAGCCTTGACAGCGACGGCAAACGCTCCTTGATTGAGAAATTTATTCTTGCGAAAAACCGTTTGCGCAACTTGGACACGGTGAACGCGGTGGCCTATGTCAACGATGATGTATATTCGTTCTTGGAGATCTATTTGATTGATAAGAATAACATACATGTAACGCGCCGCGATCTTGCCGACGGTCAGCAGGTCCTGTATTTAGCGGGTATTCCTGTTCGCAAGCTGGACGCGTTGCGTAGTGATGAAGAAGTCATTAAATAAGGAGGGGTCTTAATGATTTACGATGCGGAAAATACATTTCTTTGGCAAAAAGACGTTGCAAAGGTCGGCACGGGCGGCATTGATTCCGATGTTGTCTATTTGGGTAAAGGCGACGCCGTCCAGCCGTTGTGGTTGGCCGTGACGGTATCGGCGCCGCTTTCTGATGATGCTACCGTCACGGTGGAAACGTCGGAAAAAGAAACAATGGCGGGCAAAAAGACGCTTGGCACGTTTACGCTTGCAAAAGGTGAACGCAAGCTGGCGGCGAAATTGCCGGTCGGTGTACTTGGCTATGTTCGTGTCCATGTAGCGGCGGCGGCCGCCACTTTGGGTGCGGCGAAAATGAACGCCGTTTTGGTCTTGGACACTGACCTGTAAAATGGAAGCTTTAGTGTTTGGACGGTTGGGGCGGCGGAGTATTGACACGATGTCGGCCAATGAGTGCCGCGCGCGTTTAGACGCCGCGGGTATTCCGTACGCGGACGATGCGACATTGGCAGAACTCCGTCAAGCCGTCAAGGAACTTGAGGGGGCGTAAGCTCCCTCTTGTTTTTTTATATGTTTAGTCAAAAGGCCGCTTATTCTAGCGTCTTTTTTAGTAAGCATATAAGGAGGAACAAGCAATGACAATAACCGATATTTGCAATTTAGCGCTATCTCATTTAGGCGTCGGGACGATTCGAGATGTACACGAAGAAACGGAAACGGCGCGGGCGTGTAAATTGTATTACGACGCGACGCGGCGCATGTTATTGCGCGAATATCCGTGGGGCTTTGCCCGCCGCGTGGAACGTTTGGCGAAGATGCCGGACAAACAATTTCCGGGACACAAAAACGTGTATATGTATCCGGAGTTGTGTTTGTATATCTACCGGCTAACAGACGGAACGCCGACGCCGGACGAGCGGCCGCAATTTGAAGTGTTTAACTTGGACAATAGTACAAAGGTCATTGCGACGGACATAGACGACGCGTGGGCGGACTATGTTTACGATGTAACCGATCCGGACGTGTGGGACACGGTATTTTTGGAGGCAATGACGCGGAAACTTGCGGCGGATCTTTGCATGCGGCTTGTCGGCAATCAAGGTCTGTTCGAGCAACAATTTAATTTATATCGGGTGGCCCTTGACATGGCAATGACGCAAGTAGCAAAAGAACGGCAAAACGATCCGCAGCCGCTTAATCGTTATATCAATGCGAGGTGGCGCTAATGGGACAAGGCGTCGGCCCGATGTACGCAATTCAGCCAGCGTTCACGACGGGCGAAATTTCGTATGACGTGGCAAACCGTGTGGACTTGGAAAAATACAAGTCGGCACTATTGCGCGCAAAAAACGCGATTATTCGTCCCTATGGTGCTGCTTGCCGTCGTGCCGGGAGTGAATATATAGGCGAAACGAAATACGCCGATAAGGACGCCATTTTGGTGCGTTTCGCTCGTGATGCGGACAATGGTGATCTGTTGGAGTTTGGCGATAAATATATTCGCGTTTGGCACAACGGGAAAGATAGCGGCAAGGTCATTTCCGCGCCGTTCACGCAAGCAATGCTTAAAAAGTTACGCTTTGCGCAGTCGGCCGATACTTTGTTCATTTGTTCGGGCGATTTGCCCGTGTACACGTTAACAAGGGACGGCGGCTATTCATGGACGGGCGGCTGGACATTGAAAGAATATGAATTTTCGCATATGTACTTTGAAAATGAAGATGACTACGGAGCGGCGGACGTTACGCCATACGAAACATTTGGCGAGAACGTAAATGTAATCGCGTATTCGCGATCCGTTCATTCGCAACTTAAGGGCGCGCATTTGCAGATCACGCATCGTATGCCGGCGCAATCGGTGAAAGTGGAGTTTACGGGCGAGACAACAACAGAGCGTATCCTTACGTCCGAGCCTATTTATGTAGGCAAACAATGGAAAATTACGACGGCGGGACTTTGGAAGGGCGACGTGCTTTTGCAGTATTCCTATTCCGGAAACGGAGGGTGGAAAGAATTTCGCCAGTATTCATCAGATAAAAACTTTAACGCGACAGAATCTGGAACGGTAGACGAAGAAATGTATTTGCGCATTTTCGCTGTAGCAAGCGGCAGCAGTTTGACGGCGACACTTACGCGCCTTCCCTATATGCATGAGGGCGAAGCGGTTATTAATTCATGTTCCGGATCTGCCTTGAATGTGTCTGTAATAAAACCGTTCGGGTCTACCGATACGACAAAATTATTCAGCATCAGTCCGTGGGACGCGGCGCGCGGCTATCCGCGTGCCTGTTGTTTCTATCAAGACAGACTGGTATTAGCGGGAACAAAGGCCTATCCACACAAAATATGGTTAAGCCGGACGGGCGATTATGCCAATTTCAGCGTAGAAAAAGCGGGCGGACAAGTGACGGACGATTCAGCCGTGGCGTTGTCCTTAATTTCGCGTGAAATGTACAACATTCTGCATCTTGTTCCGGCGCAGGATTTAATCGTATTAACGGACGGGAACGAATGGATCGTTCCGGGTGATAAGCCGGTCACGCCGAAAACGGCGCAAGTCAAGACGCAGACAATGCGCGGGTCGGCAGAATGTGAGCCGGTATATATCGGTAACCGTCTTGTATACGTACAAGCGCGCGGCGCAACGGTGCGCGACATGGGCTATTCGTATGAATCGGACAACTATAACGGGATTGATTTGACGCTATTAGCGAAACACTTGGTGCAGGGCCACTCCATTGTGACGGCGGCTTACGCGCAAGAGCCGGACTCCGTGTTGTACATGGTACGCGACGACGGTGTTTTATTATGCTTGACGCTAATACGCGAACAAGACGTTTACGGTTGGTCGCATTGGACGACAGACGGGAAATATTTGTGGGTCGAAACGGTGCAGGAAAATGGCGAAGAATCGGTTTACGTTATTGTCGAGCGTAACGGCAAACGATATATTGAGCGTTTTCGCTCCGGTTGTAATGTCTACATGGACAGTTACGTACAGGCGCAAAACGGTACAATTCAGGTGCCGCATCTACAAGGAAAAACGATTGCCGCGGTGGCGGGCAATAAGCGACTACCGGACGGAACGGAAACGAGCATTCAGGCGGACGCTGCCGGCCTTTCGTATGAAACAAAAATCGAGCAGCCGGGTATTGAGTTGCAACTTGCTAACGGTACTGTACAGGCGCGGACGGTGCGCGTGAATGAGGTAACATTGCGCGTAACTAATTCAAAAGGCGGCAAAATAGGTCATAATTTCAAATATATGGACGCATTGCCCTATCCGTCGGCGGAAAACTTTACGGGGGACATTTTGGCGGTTATGCCGAATACAGATGTCGGTTTTAACACGCGCGGGCGTGTTTGCATTTCGTCCGATGAGCCGTTTCCGTTGAACGTGTTGGCGCTTATTCGTTCGATCTCTGTGGGTGGCGGTCATGTCAAAGGTTACAACGGTTGACGCGCGCAGCGTTGACGTGTCTGTGTTGCATCGTTTGGGCGCGAACATGCGGCCGCATGATGTGGAAGAATGCGAAGCGTTTGGCTTGTCGCCGGTGGAAGCCGTGCTGCAGTCGGCCTATAACGCGCAAAGTGAATCTTTTGTCGTACTGGACGAACAAGGGGAGGCGCTTTGGGTATACGGGCGCGGTCCGGTGATCGGCGCGGAGGGCGTCGGCATTTGGTGTTTGGGGCGCATCGGATCGGAAAAACACGCAAAATTCTTTTTACGAGAAAGCAAGCGCGTAATTAATAAATGGCTTAATGAAGGCGCGGTGCTTTGGAATTATGTGAGCGTCAACAATGCGCCGTCGTTGCGGTGGCTTGCGTGGCTTGGTGCGACGTTTGGCGAAACAGTCGAAATTGGTGGCGTGCAGTTTGTAAAATTCGAGATAAGGGGGAAATAACAATGTGTCATCCGGTGGCGTTGTTGGTCGCGCAAGTGGGCGCGCAACTTATGGGGCAGCGGGCGCAAACAAAGGCCAATATTAATATGTATCGGGCGCAAGAACAGGCGGCGCTAACGAATCAAAAGATGAGCGAACGCCGACAAGAACAGATTGCGGAAGAATACGGACGGGAAGAAGGCCGCATGCGCGATCGTATGCGCTTAATTGCCGGACAAAACGCGGCGGAAGGCGGCGCGGCCGGCTTGCAATTAGGCGGGTCGCTAATGGACGTCTTGGGCGCGTCGTATGGTGGATATTTAGACGACAAGGCGGCCAACTTGCGGAATCAGCGAAACGACGTATACAACGAATTTGTACAAGGCTGGAATTACGGGCAGGAGGCGGAACAAGCAAGGGCGGGCGCGTATAATGCAAAACTTGCGGGGCGTCGGGCAATGCTTGGCACGATCTTGGGCGGAGTGCAACAATATCACGACTTGCGGTCAAACGTCGGGGCGGCCAATTATAGCAATGCGGCGCCTGATCCGACTGTGCGGCTTGGCGACATTATGACAAATAATAATTACACGATATACAAACAAGGCGGTAAATTCAGATTAAAAGATAACCACACGCCGTGGCTTGCGGGTAAATGGAGGTAAGCTATGAAGCTGGAATCTTATACGCCTTCTGTGCGCGGAAACGTGCAACAAGCAAGAACAGGCGTTGCCGGTAACCTTGAAACGCGCGGAGGTAATGACACAACGTGGGGACAATTAGGCAAAGTTGCGGGAATTGCCCTTGAAGCGCAGGTCAAAAAGCAAGAAGATGATGATGCTTTGCGCGTTGCTAATGCGCAAAGTGAATACATACGCCGCACGAATGAAGTGTTATACGGTGACGGCGGAATGGCGTACCGGCAGGGGGAAAACGCGACGCGCACGCGTGAAGATTATTTGACGGCGGAAAAAGATATTCGCGCGCAAGTATTGAGTGAATCGGGTATAAAAACGCGGCGCGGGCAGGAGTTGTTCCAACGGCAGGTGGAAAAATCACTTACAGCAAACGAAGCGGACATTTTGGGGTGGGAAGAAAAGGGCCGCAAACAATGGATCGCGGACACGGCAACGAACAAAATGGAAGCGACGCTTGCGGCCGCTATTAATACGGGCAACATAAAAGCGGCCTATGAAGGTGTCGATCAAGGCTTGGCGTTACAGTCGAAGTATTTAGATGATGCCGGTTATCAAGCGGAACAACGCAAACGATATACAGACGTAACGAGCAGAATGGTCGGGACACTAATTAATGCGGGCGACTATACGAAAGCGCTGACGGCAATTGAACACGCGCGCGAAACGGGGCTTGTGTCCGGTGACGTATTAGAGAAATTGGAAAGCGCCGCAAAAGAAAAGAAAGGCGTGTTGCAAGCAAAAGAAAACGCCGTCGATTATGCAACATATTTTTCAGGACAGGGCAAAAGAATTTGGGAGGTCACGCGGGAACAGTTTTCCGCAGTGTTCCGTGAAAAGAACAAAGGACGCGGAGGCAGTCGCGCGGAAATTGTTGAGCGTTTTTTGGCGGCAATCGGCGGACAGGAAAGCGACGGCGACTATAACGCAGAGAACAACACAAACGCCGCGTCCGGTATTGTTGCCCGCGGCAAATATCAGATTATAGACGGTACATGGCAGACGTACGCGAAAAAAGCGGGGCTTGATGCAAACGCGCCGCGAACGCCGGAAAATCAAGAAAAAGTCGCGCGGGTAATGGCGGAAGAATATTACGATTTAACCGGCGGCGACACGGCGCAAATGGCCGCATGCTGGTATGTCGGCTCGCCGGTTACAGGCTGGTCGCAAGAGGCGCTAAACCGGCCGCAAATATCCGACGACGGAACGCCGCACCCGTCAATTCAAGAATACATGGATCAGGTACAGGCGCGTATGGGCGGCGGGCAATTAACGGAAGGGCAACTGTTTGAACAGGAGGAACGAGAATGGCGGGCGTTTCAAGCGCAAGCGGCGGAACAAGAACGCACGTATCGGCAAGACTTGCAACGTCAAAAAGACAGTATTGAAGATGCACTTGAAACAATGACGCCGGCTGAGCAATTACAATTTTTACAGGAACAAACGGCGGGCAATGAGGACTTAAAACGCGCCTATCGGTCAACTATTCGCGCGCTAAAAGTAGACGGCGAAAAGATACACGATTCAGAAATAGAGGGTATAAAACGGTTGATTGCAACGCGCAAAATTCAAGATCAGGAAGATCTGACCGGCTTTTTTGAGCGCAACGGCTTAAAACCGACGTATACGCAACTTAAGCAATTAAGCAATGAATTAACGGCGGCCAATGAGGGTACGGGCAAATATCGGTACACAAACGATGCCGCAATTAAGTCGGCAGTAAAAAAATTAGTCGGCAATAAGCGCGGCGACTTTGACGCAATGTGGGCGGGCGCATCGGTTGCCCTTAATAATGAGGCGGTGAAGTACCAACAGGAGCATCAAGGACAAATGCCACCGCCGGCTTGGCTGGAACAAACAGCCGCGCGGTTAATGGTCGATAACGTATCGTTCGCGCACCACCCGCAAACGCAAATCACGCGCGCGGAGTTGGGTACATACGGGTATTCTAACGCGCAAGAAGTAAGCAACGAACGGGGCGAAATATTTATTCGCTTGTATGCGCCGGACGGTGAATTTATAGACGTTGGCGCGGATCAGTTGCCGTATTGGCTTGATGGCGTTCGTTCCGGGGAGTACGGGCGTCTTGGATTTAACGGAGGTATGAATGGATAATCGAGAAGAACGGCAAAAACAGGCAGACGCGGCGTTTCGTTCGTCGGGATTCGGTATGCCGAAAATTGCGCCGTCTCCGATACAACAAGAGGCGGACGCGGCGGCGAGCTTGGTCAACGCAAAACCGGTCGCGCCGCCGCCTACATTGTGGGAACAAGTGCGCGATAGCGAAATCGGGCGTTCCTATTTCTGGGGTAAAGAAGATTATTCACGCCGCGCAAAAGAAATTGCGGACCGTTTGCAAGTGTCCCCCGATGTCGTTTCCATTGCCGGCGAAGAAAGCTTGAAACGTTGGGAAAATACCTTTCAAACGCTGGAAATGGGAAAACGTGATGACGAATTTGCACAGACGTGGAGCGACTGGAACGACATTTCGCAGACGGAACGGGCGATCCGTGTACATAATTATTCCGACGTTAAGCAAACAATGGGCGTCGTGGATAATGTTATGTCGGGTATTCGCCAAATGGACGCGCAAATTAAATTGTCCGCTATGGGCAATGAGCGCATGGAGTTAGAGGCAAAAGGTGCGAATACTGACGAATTAGACGCTAAAATTCAGAATCTACAAAAATATATCATGTCGCAGTCCGGTGATGGCGGTATCATTCATGACACGTCAAGCCAGTTATACATGATGGCCAATCAATCCGTTAATTCCGGCAAGGAAATCATGATCGGGTCTTTAATGGGCGCGGCAGCAGGTGCGGCGGCGGGCGGTGTCGGCGCAATTCCCGGCTTTATTACCGGCGCAGGTTTGGGGTATCGTGCGGGTCTGTTTAACCGTATGAACGAAATGGAACGCGGCTTGTCTTATCTTGAATATCGAAGCGGCGGGGAATACGGGAAGATGTCCGCAGAAACGGCGGCAAAGGCGGCCACGGCTGTTGGTATAACTAACGCGGCAATTGAATTTGCGTCGTTTGGCATGGGTCTCAGGGCGTTAAGCATGGGCGCGCGCAAGATTGCAGGACGGACGGCGGCGACGGGCGCGCAGTCGATTATCCGCAACGCGGCGCGTTCCATTGCGTCCGCGCGAAGCGTGGGCGAGGCGGGCAAGATTTTCGCAAAATCGGCAGGAATCGGCGTCGCATCGGAAACGGCGGAAGAAGTCGCACAGCAAGCGGTGCAGGACGTTGCGTGGAACGTAGCGGCAGATCCTGGTGAGGGAACGCGTAAGATGCCCGTTACAGAAATCATCAGTAATGCGGTTGATGCAGGTATCACGGCGGCGCCGACTATCTTGGGAATGTCGGCGGTATTGGGCACAGGCGCGAATATTCGCTTTGTATCGAAAGCGGCGCGCATGTTGCGGCCGGACTATGAAATTCAAAAAGAAATGGCCGTTCATACCGTCGGCGCGCAAATGTTGCGCGACCTTGAAGCGGACAAACAAACGAGCGCGCTATTCAAAAAAGATCCGGAGTTGTATACAAAATCAGTACAAGAGGCGGCAGACAAACAAGGTCTTGGCGCTTTTTTTGTTGATGCGAATGCGCTTATGGAAACAGAGGGCGGCCGCGACATCTTAAATCGTATGGTGAGCGGTAATGTCGTATCGGAACAGGCATTGCAGACGGCAATTGAAACGGAAGGACGTTTAGAAATTCCCGTCGGCGTATACTTGCAGGAAGATTTTACGGAACAGCAACGGGCGGCGGTAGACAAGGCCAGCGCATGGACGCAAGACGGAACAACGCAAGCGGAAATGGCGGCGCATTGGGAAAACATGGCCGCAAGCAAGTACGCGCAAGAGTTGCAAGACGATATTGACAGAATGATCCATGCGACCGATCGCGTATTGTCTGATAAATTTTCGGCGGCAGACGAGGCGGACAAAGAGACGATTCGGCAAGTGTTAATGACGAATCCGCTAGACTTGGAATCGGCACGTAAGAAAGTCCGCAAGGAAATTGAGGACAATATCGAGCAGACGTTTTCCGATACTATTTCCGTGATGCGCTCCAACTTGGCGGACGGTGGTGTTCATTTAATTCCCGGCCGTGATACTGTTTACGATCAGGACAGAATGTTACGCGCGTCAAGCAATCCGCAATGGTACAAAGATTTTTACGCAACGCATAAACGCAAGCCGCGCAAGGACGAATTTTATGACATTATGCTCGATGAAGAAGAAAAGCAGGTGCAACGGTATTATTCAAACGGCGTAATCAAGAGCGAACAGGACTACGAGGACGCATTACAACAGATTGAAAACGGGCGCAAGATGGTCGAGGCGTTACGGACGATAGACGCGCACAAAGATACCTTTGACGAATTGCAGAAAGAAAAGGCCGTGTCCCTGCGCATGTATTTATCGCCGGACGAGATGAAAGTGTACGACGATGTGAAAAAATTTATGGATAACGTCGGCGGCGACGCACAGGAAAGCGCGCATCAAGCGGCGTATTTATGGGCAAAACGCGCCAAAGTGTTTACGCAAATGATGCACGACATGGGACATACTGACTTTGTCGCGACGGACTATCTTGACATGCACCCGCTTTTCACTATGAATGAATATACACCGGACGCGGCGGACAAAATGGCGGCGCAGTATCTACAACAAAATAAAACCGTGACTTTTGTCACGGAAGAAGAACGCGCCGAGTTCGAGCGGGAAGGTGAAAGGTTTATAGCCGTACTAAATGATGATGCGGTTCCTAACAGTGAAATGATCCGCCTTACCGCCGCTCCCGAAATATTAACCGCCTTGGGGTATACGAATGAGGATATCGTTATTTCCAAAGGGCTGGCGCTTAATACAATGAACGCACCCGGCACGTCGGCGCATGCCCATGCCATGACGTCGAAAATGTTGGCACAAATTCCGGCCGCATTGCACGAACCCGTGTTTGTATTGAAGTCGGCAACGCGCAAGCATGATTCGATTGTGGTCTTTACGGATATTCGGGACGAGCAAGACCAGAGCGTTATTGTGCCGATTCGGTTCACGAAAAACAAATTGGGATATGCCAATCAAATATCTTCAATGTATCCTCGCACGCGAGAAGAGCTGTTCATGCTTAAACAGATAATGAGCGATAACTTAGTGTACATTAGCACAAGAAAAGGCCCCCTTTGGGCAAAGAGCACTAGGCTACAATTGCCTAGGACTTTGCTCAAAGAGAGCCTTAACTATGAGTTAAAGATAGCACGAAAAAAAGGCGATGTCAAGCATTATCGGGGGAATTATTATTTTCAAGCGGCTTGGCACGGTTCACACCATTCATTTGGGCGGTTTGATACAAACGCAATCGGCACTGGCACGGGAAGGCAGGCGCATGGCTGGGGGCTGTATTTTACACAAAGTCAAGGCGCGGCAAGGCAGTATCGGGATCAGTTGGTGTCGCGGGAAAGCGTGCGCAGGAGAAAAACAGATGGTTCATACGGCCAATACCTTATATTTGAAAACGGAAAGCCTATTGATGCGGCGGCACAGGAAGCAATAAACAGGCGCATCGCCGCCAAAACGCTGAAAACGGTGGCGAACGGCCGGCCGGAGGAAACCTACTTCTTGCCAGAACTTAAGCAAGTTATGCAACAATTAAAAGAGGGTGACGCATCTACAAACAGGCTGATTCATGTCTTGCGGGAACAAATTGACACAATTAAAAGCAACAACAAGATGTCTATTACGGCTTTTTTGCGACAGGTTCCGACAGACGAAAAGGCCCGCATTAGGGCAATTGTAAGAGAAACAAAAGCGGCCGCCAACAATGAGGGACGGCGAACGACAATTGCCGATGTATTAGAGGGTATTGAGCGGCACGCAAAACCCCTTATTTCGCAGCGTGAACGCGAACTTGCGGACTGGCGCGCATTGTCAGGTCTAAAGGTAAACGCGCTTACCGTCGCGGCACCGGGTAGTTTGTATAAGGTTGATATACCGGAGAATGAGGTTCTGTTAGATGAGGATACGCCACTTAATGAACAGCCGGAGGCGGTGCGCAAGGCAATCGCCGCATATTATCAATCGCGGCCCGATTCGTACATAGCGGTGCCGGCCGACGGTCTTGGCGCGAGTACCGGCGAATATTTTTTACGTGATGTAGTGTTTCAGATGCAACGAGAAGGCGAAGAAGAACCGAAAAAGGCGGCGTCGTTGCTACTGCGTAAATTTGGCATTGAAGGTATTACGTATAAAGACAACAGAGACGGGCGTTGTTTCGTTGTATTTAACGATCAAGCCGTGCGCGTGCTGGAGCGTAACGGACAAGCCGTCGGGGAAATGTATCAAGACGGCAAAACAGAAGCGCAAGGGCGGCCGCTAGTTGCGTTACACAATACGACGGCGGAAAAGATCCGGCATATTGCCGAATTGGGCGGAATTGCCGTGCCGTCAATCGCCATTACACGCGCAGATGTTCCGTATAATCGCTTTGGCGACATTACCTTAATTGCCGGGGCTGACTTTATTAATCCCCAAAAGAAAGAAAACACAACTTTTGATACAGATGTATATTCGCCAAGATATCCACAAGTTTATGACTACAAGTTGGAGAAGGGCGCGGAAAAAGAACTTGTTTCTGTTTTCGCTCCTTTGGTGAAAAAGTTTAGCGGTGAGGATATTGGCGCGGGGGCGTTGGCAGACCTAAAGAAGTCATTGACCGGCGGACTTGACGGCGTCCTTTCTAAAGGCGGACTTGACGAAAACGAAACGGCACAAAAGGCGTGGTTTGCGACAAAAGGACTGACGGTAAAAGATTTACCAAACACAGAAGCGCGATATAAATACTGGATAGACAACCATTCAGAATTTAAGGAGTGGTTGGCGCCTTTATATCATGCTATACCAAAACAAGCGCGCATTTTAACCGGATATACCGCAAGTGGGCGGCAGCGTTTCAAAGATTACACGCTGGATAATATCGTTAAAATTATGCGCGGTAAGGCGCGCAATGAAGAAGGCATGTATTACGGGGTTGGCAACATTCGTGCGGCGCATGCAAAAAAATACAAAAACCTAACCGAAGTACAAAATGATCGGAATCGCATTACAAGCCATGAGGACATGGAAACATGGAAAGAAAAACTTAACGAAAAATGGGAATCCTTAACGCAAAAAGCGGGCGGCGCAAAGGCGGAAATACTTGCCGACATTGTTTTGAACAGTCCAAAAAGTAAATGGCAAAATGAACTTGACAAAGAGAACATAACGGGAATAAATGCAAACACCCTGAGTGACTTTGTAAATGATATTACAAGCGCGCCGGCTGAATATTTTGAAGTAAAAAAACAAAGGGCCGTTGGCCTTGATGAGTTTTACGCGGCTATTGTTCCAAAGGGTACGACAAGAGAAACGCGCAAGATTTTACGTGATGCAGGTTTGCGCGTCGTTACCTATGACGGCAAAAATCGCAATGAGGTATTGCTTAAAACGGCGCAACAGTTGCAGAAAAAGCACGGTGATGTGTTATTTCAAAGGCAGCAGGAACGACATATTCGCGGTATGACGGCTTTACGCGACGGCCGGCAAATGTTGTTCTTGTTCCGTAAAGACGCTAACTTTTCCACTTTCGTGCATGAATCCGGACACGTCTTTTTGGAAGATCTGCAACAAATGGCGGCACAGGATAACGCGCCGGAGTGGCTGAAAAAGGACTGGCAAACGGTCAAAGAGTGGACCGGCTGGAAAGACGGGGCGGACAATCGGGCGGCACACGAAAAGTGGGCGCGAGGTTTTGAGGCTTATGTACGTGAAGGCAATGCGCCGTCGCGCGACTTAAAGGCCGTTTTTCGGCGTTTTCGTCGGTGGCTTGTGGGAATATATCAAAACTTACTGGACTTGGGCGAAATCCCGCCGGAATCAATCCGCAATGTTATGGATCGAATGCTGGCAACACAGGAAGAAATTGACGCCTACACGGCGGAAAAAGCGCTGGACACGATGCAAGACGTTGACACGAAACTGGCGGCGCGCTTGGCAAAACTGAAAGCAAGAGCCGCGGAAAAAGTCGAAAAAGACGTGGAAGCGAAAATTCGCAAAGGCGTCGAAGAAGTGCTGGAAGATGCGGTTGAATCGTGGCGCACGGCGCGGACGGAAGAATTGCGCAAGGAAGAAATTTACAAGCATGAGGCACTAGCAAAACAATTTGGCGAAGACGTCCTGAACAAATATTATGCAGATGCGGCGGCGTTCAAAAAGGCGCTGGAAGATGCAGGCGGACCACTGGAAGAACGATTGAAACGGGAAGAACAGGAACAGAGAAAAGCGTTCGCCGACGAACTGATGAACCCTGAATCTATCCGCACGCAAGTGGAAGAATACATGACGGGCGAATTGGGGCAAGCGGACCTGCTGGAGGCGGAAACAAGATATATTGCCCGTGAACGTAATAAGCTTGCGGGCGAATACATGAAACAATTGCGCAAGCTGGACAGTCACCAACAGACAGACGAACAGACGGAGGCGGAACGGCTTGCCGAGGTGCTTTCCTATTTGCGGTCTGAATTAAAAGAACATGAGGGTGCGCGGGAATCAGTAAAAGACGCGCAAAAACAACTGTCCAAAATGCGCCAACAGGAACGCGCGGCGGAACAGGAGCTGGAACGCGAACAGACGCTGGTCGCACGGTTAAAAGAAAGTCACGCGGAAGATGCGGAAGAACACGCGCAAAAACTTGCGGAAATGCGGCAGAAGTTGACCGACATACGCAAGGAAAACGCGGCGAAGGTGCAAGCAATCAAGAAAACGGCGCGGGAAGAAATCAACACGCGTCTGCAAGGTTTGCGGGACGTTCGCGACAGTACGCAGGGGCGTTTACGCCTGATTGAAGAACAAGCGGCGCAAACGTTACGACAAGCGCCTATCGGTGAATCGTTGACGTGGAAAACGTATCAACGGAAAATCGCCTATTACGGCACATTATCATCGAAAGCGCTGGTGCGCGGTGATTATGCACAAGCGGCGGAAATGAAAGAGCGGCAATTGTATCATGCGTATCTTGCCAAACACGCGGTAATGCAGGAACAACAGGTGGACAAAGATATTCGCCGGTTACGTGAAAATCTTAAACGAATGACGCGTTCGCAGCAGCCGATCCGCCTTGACACGCAGTCCCGGTATTTTGTGCATCATTTAATGTACCAATTAGGACTGACGGGAACAGATGCACAAGCGCCGATTGACGGTTTCGAGATGTCCTCAATTGAAGAATTATTGAACCCTGATGTCGCGTTTGGTATGGGCGGAGATCCGGTTATTTCTCCGGCTTTACGGGCAATGTTTGAAGCGGACGGACGAAACGAAAAGACATGGCGGCAGATGCCCTTTGAAACGTGGGAACAGACGGTTCAAGTGTTGCAAGCGGTATACACGGCAGGGCGGCGCATGCATGACGGCTTGGCGATTGTTCGCAAGAACGGCGAACATGTAAGCATCGCCGACGCGGCGAACGAGCTTGCCCTTAAGCTTAAAAAGCGGTACGGAGAAGATAACAGAGATTTACGACAGATCCGTAACGACATGACGCGCGCTGACCGTATGGAACAGTTGGCGGGCGAATTGGTAACGCAACTTATCAAGCCGGAAATTATTATGAACCGGTTAGACGGTCGGGCGGTCGGGGTAAAGATTGATGATGATTCGTTCCATCGCTTTATTTATGATCCGATAGCCCGCGCGGCGAACCGTAAGCGCGAAATGACGGCCGACGCAAAACGGACTTTGAGCCGAATATTCGAGCGGCGCTATTCACGCAATGAGATGCGCACGATGCGCCAAGAACGAAAATACCAAGTTGGCAACCGGAGGGCATACACAAAAGAAGAAATATTGACGGCGGCCTTGAATTGGGGCGCGGCGGAAAACAGAAAGCGCGTACTGCATACGTTTGGCGTTGATGAAATGACAATGAACGCCGCTTTCGGTGAAATTCTGACGGCAAAAGATTGGGACACGGTCGAAAAGATTTGGCAATTTATTAACGGCTATTATGAGGAACGCAGTCGCGTTTTGGAACGGGAAACGGGCGCGCCGTTGGGCAAAGTGGAGGCCGTGCCGTTTACCATTAACGGCCGCAAGTTTGACGGCGGTTATTATCCTATTGTGTACGATCCGCAATTATCGCAAAAAGCGTCGGACATGGACGTAGCGAATGAATTGGCAAAACAGATGTCAAGTAATGCGGTATTTGGCGCCGGTTTAGGCGCGACGAAAAAGCGGCAAGCGGTGGTGAATCGTGAATTGTTGTTGTCGCTTGACGTATTGCCGCGCGCGGCAAATGAGGCTATTCTGCATATTTCTATGCGGGAAGCCGTGCTGGACGTGGCGCATTTACTGGACCATGCGACGTTGGCTGAGCCGTTGCAGAAAGTCATAGGACAGTCGCAGTATCGAATGTTGCGCGAGTGGGTGCGCGACACGTGGCGGGAAGAACTGGTGCGCGAATCGAGCGCCGAACAGTTTGCGAACTTGTTGCGTCGCAACTCTACCTTCGCCGTCATGGCGTACCGAACATCAACGGCACTTCTGAACATTTGTAATATTGCTATGGTGGCGCATTCTTTGGGCAAAGTGCGCACGTTGCAAGCGTTGCTTAAATTTATACGACATCCGCAACGAATTACGCGAAGGGTTAAAGAAAAATCAAGTTTTATTGCGGAACGTGAAGAAAACCTTGACCGTGATTTGGCGCGGGACATGAAAGTATCCGGCAAAGAATTGTCTTATGTGGGAACAGACGGCGTAGCCGCAAAAGCGGCTGAGGGCGCGTATTCGGCAAAAGAGGCGGTGGATCGTTTTGGATACTGGCTAATTACAAAAACGGACTTAATGTTTTCACTTCCGACGTGGCAAGCCGTGTATGAAGATACGGTGCGCGCGGAAATGGAGCGCGGCGAATTGACGGCGGAACAGATTGACGCGGAGGCAGTCGCAAAAGCAGATGAGGCGGTGCGGCGCATTTGGGGTAGCGGTGAAATTCAGGACCAATCAAAAGTGCAAAAAGGCCGCATCATGAAATTCTTTACTCCGTTTTATACGTTTTTCTCCGTGGTCTTAAACGCGCATATTGAAGCCGGGTACGCGTTAAAAGACAACGGCAATCCGGTGCCGCTGATGTCTACCGTGTTGTATTGGTTGTTTTTACAGGCGTTGCTGGAAACGGCTTTGCACGGCGCAATTGATGCGGCGACGGGGCGCGGCCCCGACGATGACGACGACTGGGTCGAATACTTTGGCAAAGAGTATTTGAAAAACTTTGTCGGCACGGCAACGGGCGGTATTCCGGGCGTGAATATTGCGGCGACGCTTACCATGAACACAATGCTCGGCGAATACTACCAAGGACGCGGCAGTCAAGTGGTTGCGTTGCGTGTCATGGACGAGTTGCAAGATTTGGCGTATGCCGTAGGGTCGGACAAACGGGACTGGATCGACATGGGGCGGTCGGCGTCGCGCGTCGGGAACAGACTTGTCGGATTTTCCGACACGTTGACCGACGGTTTCTGGACGCTGTTGCGCGTGACGTGTACGGAATCCGACGCGACGTGGGACGAGGCGGTGGCGGATATTATTTTCGACAGAAAGGCGAGGAAAGCGAAATGATCCAAGAAACGAAAACGAGCGTTATATACGTGGGGGACGGCCAGCAAAGGTCGTTCCCTTTTCCGTATCGGTATTACGATGCGAAAGACGTGGTCGGCTATGTGGAAAACAAGGGCAAGTGGGAACGAATTACGAATAATTATGAATATCACGACGGCGAAAAATCGTATGAATATCCGACGACAGGCGCGCCGTTAGCTAAGGGCGTAAAACTTAAACTTGCACGGGAAACGAAACAATCGCAAGAATACGACTTTGCCGAAGAACCCGTGGAAAAGGCGCTGGATAAAATTACGATGATATTGCAAGAGATTAACCGGGACGGCCTTGTACAAGTCGGCGTCGGTGACTTTGACGGCGTTATACCGGCGGGGCGGCCGTTCGCGTTCCTGCAATATAACGCAGATGCAAGCGGCTTTGACGTGGTAGATTTGCCCGACTTTGCCGGCGAGAAAAAAACGTTATTGGCAATTCGTGATCGTTCCGAATCAGCGGCGAACAGGGCGGAGGCGGCCGCAAGACACACGGATCAACAAGTGGTCGCAGGAAAAGAAATCTTAAATAATTCACTTGCCACAATTGCCGGTGCGGTATCGGGCGGCGTCGCGCGTATTGAAACGCAGACGCGGCAAGCATTGAATGACGTAAACACGGCGGCGCAAGCGGCAGAAGATAAAACGAAAAACGCGGTACAGGCAACACAAGACGCGGCCGCACAAGCGCAAAAAGAAATTGCAGCCGCACAGACGGCCGCCGAAAACGCGAAAAAAGAAATTGCAGACATACAGGCCGACATTCAAAACAACATAGCGCAAAAGCAAAACGAATTTAACACGCGGGCAAATGAAATTCTAGACAAGGTCGGCGAAATTGAAGGCGCCGTACAACGTGGGGAAGATGCGGTTGCGTCGTTACAAAAATATGACGGACTGGAAGCCGCGGTTAAACAAGCGAAAGCGGCCTATGATCAGTCTGTTATTAGACTGGAACGGTCAATGTCCGACGTTGTTAGCCGGACCGAAGAACTTACGCAAATAGAAACGGTAACAAAAGCCGATGCGCAAGCCGCAGAGAAAGCACGCACAGAAGCGCAAGCGGCCGCCGATACTGCAAACAATGCGGCGACAAAGTCCGGGCAATCGGAATCGTCCGCAAAAAACGCACAGGCGGCCGCAGAAAGCGCGCGCACGGAAGCGCAGACGGCACAGACGGCCGCACAAGAAGCGCGCAAGAACGCGGAAACGGCCGCACAAACGGCAAGCGGCGCCGCCACAAGTGCGACACAGTCGGCAGGGGCGGCAAAAAGCGCACAAGATAACGCGCAAGCCGCAAGCGCGAAAGCACAGACGGCAAGCACGAAAGCAGAAACGGCTAACACGGAAGCGCAAAAGGCAAAAACGGCGGCCGAAAAAGCAAGCATGAGCGCAGAAGCGGCGAACAGAGAAACGCAGACGGCAAGCACGGCGGCACAGGACGCGGCCACACAAGCGCAAGCCGCCAACAGAGAAGCGCAGAGTGCGAGCGCACTTGCGGCAAGCACTAAGACAGAATTGAACGCACTAGCAGAAAAAGCGCAAAAATCGGAAGGCGCGGCAAGTGCATCGGCAACACAAGCGAAACGATCGGAAAGCGCGGCCGCCACAAGCGCGGCGGAAGCAAAGAACGCGGCAAAACAGGCGGAACAAATTGCCGGCGGTGACTTTCTAACGACGGCAAAAGCGGAAACAATGTTTGCCGATAAAAGCGGCACGGCGACGGCGTTAGAAAGCAAGGCGAACACGGCGGACGTTTACACAAAAACGCAGGCAAACGAGAAATTTTTACAAAAGACGGACAAAATCGACGCGTATACCAAAACAGAGGCCGCCGAAATGTTTGCTACAAAAGAAGAAGTAAAGACAAAAGCGAAGGCGACAGATGTTTATACCAAGACACAGGCAGACGAAAGATATTTACAAAAGACGGACAAGATTGATGCTTACACGAAAGCGGAAACGGACACCACGTTCGCCACAAAAAAAGAGGTAGGAACGAAAGCGAACGCGGTCGACGTTTATACGAAAGCGGACGCCGATACGACGTTTCAGCCTAAAGGCGACTATCTGATTAAGGGCGACGCCTATATGAAAGCGGAAAGCGACGCAAAATATCAGTTAAAAGGCACGTATGCGAGTGTTGAATACGTAGACGGTCGTGTGGCTAATATCGTCAATAGCGCGCCGGAGACGCTGGACACATTGCAAGAATTGGCGCAAGCGTTGGGAAATGATCCGAACTTTGCCACTACTGTCGCAAATAAAATCGGAACAAAAGCCGACAGGGCGACAACAGAAAACGCGCTAAAAGGGAAGGCGAACGCGGCAGATGTATACACGAGAACGGAAACAACAAGCAAGCTAAACGAAAAGGCAAGCAAGCAAGATGTGGCAAATAAAACGGCGATCACGTTAGTTGTGTGGGGGTGAATGGTCAATGGCAGAAAAAATCAGTACGCAAGCGGTTACTAATCTTATTATTAACAAGATGAACGCGGCCGCCTATTTTGAGGAGAAAGACGCGGGGCGACTGAAAGACAACGAAGTGTATATTGTAGAACCGGACAAGCAAGGGGAAAGCGTTGATGCGTTTTATAAGTGGCTGAAAGAACGCAATTATAACATGAACAATTTCCGCGGACTGGAAACGATTTTTCCGGTTGTTAAACTTTCTCCAATTAAGATTGACGTCATAGCAGAAGATGCAACTGAAATGACCGGTACTGCGGCGCCTAATGTAAAAGTTATCTTCAAAGGGAAAACGGCAATATCTGATAATGACGGGCGGTGGCGGTTGCCCGCTGTTCCTGATCCAAACGCAACAGAAGTTACTGTTCAATGGGTGGATTACGCAGGACGGACACACACGGAAAAAGTGTTTACCTTCTTCAAAAAGTACTGCATTCCGAACGGTATTCAAATTGTCACACAATCTATTGCGGAAAAATATAAATTGAACAAGCCGGAAAACCTTGAGTTCCCAAGAAGTGTTACGCAGATTGAGGAAAAGGCGTTTTATAATTACACGCAAATAACCGGCGCGTCTGCACCGTCTTGCGAATACGTCGGTACTAAAGCCTTTTGTAGCTGTTCGAAATTAAAAAGCATATCGCTTCCAGCCTGTATTGATATAGGGAGCGACACGTTTTTCCAATGTTATGCGCTTACGGCTGTTTCGCTTCCGGCTTGTACGAGGTTGGGCGCGTCTGCGTTCTATGATTGCTCTTCACTTACAAGCGTATCGTTACCACAATGTGCGAATATAGGGGCGGGCGCTTTTTATGGGTGTACTAGGTTGAAAACGGTTATTTTATCTGAACGCTGGACGCCTAATGATAATGTTTATGTTCCTAATACTGCCACTGTCTACAATTCTGATAAAACAAAAAAAGTAGACTGGTATTACAAAAAATGGGTCAATGTGTAATCTTTAGCGCCTTTTGAGGCGCTTTTTTAATGGAGCAAATTATGTTGAAAGAAATAAACGAAATTATTCATGGCGTATCTGATGCGATGACGAAACTCGCCGACGCGTGGTGGGTGAAGTCCTTTTTTT
>NZ_JAHAJN010000013.1 GCF_018372215.1 Negativicoccus succinicivorans
CTTCTTGTCTTTCTTGACATATGCTCCGTCTTCAGCCACTGCGGAATCTGTAACCAACTTATCTATTCCCTTGTCCAAGGCGGTCAGATTTTCACCGACTTTCTTGTCTTTCTTGACATATGCTCCGTCTTCAGCCACTGCGGAATCTGTACCCAACTTATCTATTTCCTTGTCCAAGGCGGTCAGATTTTCACCGGCTGTCTTATCTTTTTTGACATACTTTCCGTCTTCCGCCACGCTTGTTTCTTGTTTAAAGTTCTCGACCGCATCCCGCAGCTGGTAGACATTCACCGCATCCGTATCTTTTGTCCCTGCCGCCACATTGACAATCTGGCGGGTAATGCCCTCTTTTTCATTGCCGACGGATACGGCACCTCCGGTGGACAGAAGTTTGCCGAAAATCTGTCCGTAGCGAGCATTCAGATCATTAATCGTCTTAAAGTCCGGTCTCATTGCCACATCTGTGTCTTGACGATGATCCCTTGCTTTTTTCCATGCATCGTATTTTTCTGTAATGGCTTTTTTATTTGCCTCGGTCGAATTTTCAGCATACGCAATGCGGGCTTCATTGACTTCGTTATATGCCGTCCGCTCTGCTGATACCGCCTCCTGCCATGCTTTGTATCTGGTATAAGCATCTTTATTCGCTTCCACATCGGCTTTCCAGCTCTTGTATTCTTCCGCTTTTCCCAGGTACGCTGCCACTTCTTCTGCCGTCTGTCCTACGGCTCCCGGCATATATCCGACAACACCTGCTTCACGTTCGGAAACACTGCTCGCGCCAAGTGCCACGCCTGTACTTGCATGCACTTCTGCATATCTGCCGATAGCGACGCCGCCCAAAACATCTCCTGTTGCTGCACGTCCTATAGCAATGACATCATCCGCATCGCTATGAGTGCCGAAACCGATGCCGATGCTGTCTGTGTACATGGCAGAACTGTGTTCCCCCAGGGCAACAGCATTTTGTCCCATAGCCTTGTTTTTTGCCCCGATGGCGATGCCTTCATGTACGATATTTCCCGAACCGAGAGCCATGACACCCGACTCGCTCATGACTGTATTATTGGTTCCAACAAGCGTTGCGTCGGCTGCATATTTGAAATCTCCCATTCCGTAAGCCTTGTTCAGACTTCCTACAACTGTAGTCTCATATCCCTCATTTACATTATTCGTACCGACAGATAAGCCGTTCCGGAATTTCGTTGTCGACCCCGGTCCGATGGCGACAGAGTTTGCCCCTTTGGCACCATTACCATCATTATTGATCTGGTCCTCAGAAGTCACGGAAAAATAAGGAACGGCAGGATCGCCAGCTGCATCGACAACGGTGCAAGAAATACTGAGCGCCGTCAATACGGCAGCGCACAAAGCGACAGACTTTTTACCCTTACTGATCATTATAATTTCTCCCTTCCATAACAGGTCGGACAAGCCGTTTACTCAAAATACGGAAAGCAAAAGAAATATGCAGAAGTGCCGCTTTCTCCATTTTTCAACGCAGTCCGGCAAAATAAAAACCGGTTCATAGGACTATTAAAACATCGTATTGCAAATAAATTTTTGGTCGATTTTTGTATTAATATTCCTCCCCATTTAAGATTATACCCCCCAAAATGATGCTGGCAACCGCTTTTGTGCCTGCCCTTTCTGAATTTTTTACTTTTCTTTCCTCGGCGCATAATAAAACACCTGCCCCCTACAAACGGAGAGCAGGTATTTTATTTACTTCCTGTTTTCACAGCGTTTCATGGTTTGATTTCTCTGCTTTTCTTATGCTTTCTCTTTAGAAGGCAAAACGAGCGGAAAGCATACCGTGACAATAAAAAACAACTGCAGGTACTCTTCACTGCAGTTGTTTTTTGTTCCTTTTATTTCTTTTATTTCTTTTTCGGTACCGTTTTCATGATGGAGAGGATGGCGACGAGTGTCATGAGCACGTTGAAGAGGAGCGCCACCATGGCGGCAAAGCGGACTTCCGTATTATCCGTTCGTCCTACAAAGATATTTTGCAGGGGAACAAAGCCGCTTCCGTTCAGTCCCGTAAAAATAGCTGTGGAAAGAGCCACGCCGAAGGCCGCGCCCAAAGAAGAGGCCATTTTGTAAATACCTGCCGCGGATCCCGCCTGTTCTTCCGGTACGTTGGATAACGCCGCATCGGTAGAAGGTGTCGCATAGAAACCGAGGCCGATACCGAATAAGGTGAAACCTGACGGCAGCGATGAGATACTGCCAGGTGTAGAGGAAACCGAAAATAGACTGCCATGCGAAATACAGCGCGCTTCTCACGTTTTCTTTTATTTCATTCGCTTACCGAACTTGCCTTGAAACGCGGCCGCCGCCGCGCCCAGCGCCATGCCGATCAGCATACCTTGCGACAAATCGCCCATGCCCGCGCCGATCATCAGACCGAACACCATGCCGGTCGCGATATACGCGCCCGCGCCCTTTTCATTTTGCGGTTCGTTGGGCGTTTCGTTGGGCGTCTCGTTCTGCGATTGTTTAGCTTCGTCCATATGACCTCCTAGGCCCGCGTCATCATCAGGTACAATTCGATCGAAGAACCGATCACCACGCCGATGAACGCGCCCCAGCTGATTTGGTCAAAGAAGGCGCCCAAAATTAGCCCCGCTCCGATGCACGCCGCCAGCGCGACGCCGAACGGATAATTGTGGTACCGTTTGCGCGGTCGTTTGCGTTGCGCCATACCTCATCACCTCCGTTGCGCGAAATAATCCACCCACGTGCCAATAAAAATACCGATCGCAAGTCCCCACACGACTTCATTCAACAGCCGGCCCAAGATAAACCCGAGCCCCATGCCGAACGCGATCCCCATCCCATTAGGTAAACGTTTTTTAGATTCTGCCATAGCGCCATCTCCCATGACCTTGTACCTTCATTATACGCGCCAATATATTCCCGCTGCGATAAACCCGCGCCAAATGGTAGCATTACCTTCCTGCGGCATCGCTAAAATGTTCCGCCGCTATATCGTCAAGTTGCTTTGCAATCTCGGCAAACTCCCGACTCAAGTCCAGCGTCCGTACACTGATTTTATTCCCGCTCATCAGGTAGCTGTTGTCCGGCTGCAGTTCCTCATCGGTCTTCGCATAGAGAAGCATGCCCGACACGGAATGAGCTCCTTCGCCCATCGCCTTGTCCTTATTCTTGACATAGGTAAATATCTGGTACAGGTTAGGAGAATACAGCGTACGTGCATCGAAGCGTCCTGCTGCAAGTGTATGTGTGTAATACTTGGCGTCAATGATGAGCACCGTTTCCCCCGACATGCTTTCCAGCATGATATCACTCTGCATCACCGGCAAGAGGGTGCCCACGCCGTCATCCAGCGCCCACGGTATTTGTGCAGCGCGCGCCCTGAGCTCCGGATGCTCCCGGGTGTAATACGCAAGAATAAATTTCTCATATAGCCGGCTCATACGTTGGTCGTCCACAAACGAAGCCAGCTTATATTCCCCGTCATCGGTGGTCAGCAGCAGCCCCTCGAGCACCAGCTGACAAATACTGAGCAGCACCCGATAACTTTGATTATTCCGACAGAAATAAATGGCTGACCACGGAATCGTCGAAGGCTCGATCTCATCCACTCGGGAAAAGAAAAGCATTTCTTTTTTCAGGTCATTTTTATGCTTTGCCGCTACCTCGGCATGACGCAATAAGATCATCACCGTGGTCTTCAGCACTCGGTTCAGCAGATTATTTTCCGAAAGCTCGTCAAACTCACATGTCAGTCTCTGCTTTCTGCTAATTTTATTTTGAATGGTACCCGGCAGATCAATTTTGCCGCGCAAATAAGGCAGGTCTTCCTTGCGGTTTATATATTCCCGATAAAGTCCCTGTTTCAGTTGCCGACCGATCCCTTTGGCAAGGATCGCCGCGAACAGGTCATGGATATTTTCAAACGGTTCTGTCGCGATTTTATCATGATCCGTCGGCCGCAAAGTGGTGAAAGCATACGAGAGCATATAATAAATGTTCTTAATAAATATGCTCTGCTCCTTACTCATTGAAATACTCCGTGCAGAATATTTTCCCAGCGTTGCAGCTCGGCGGTATCATCAAACCAGTACTCGCTAAGCATCGGTAAAACATCAAAGTCCACGATGCAACGCAACCATTCTTCCGTACAGGTCTCGTGACCACAGAAATAGCTATGCCCAATGCAAAAGCCCTTGCCGAGTGACTCGTCCGATGCGATCTTCCGGTTCAGCTCTTGCACCTTCTCCACCAACGCATTAAAAGTATCATTGTTCAAGCGTTTCTGATACTGAAGGAAACCGTCGGAATCAAAGGCCGGTTCCATTTCCAAGAAGCTGAAGCGACGCCGCAGCGCGTAATCAATCATCGCCAGACTGCGGTCAGCCGTATTCATCATGCCGATGATATAAAGGTTCTTCGGCACCGCAAACGGCAGTCCGTTATAGGCAAGTGTCGTCTTGAAGCCGCGATAATCTTTTTCGATCAACATCAAAAGCTCACCGAATATCTTGCTCATGTTGCCGCGGTTGATCTCATCAATGATAAAGAAATAATCCTTGTCCGGCTGATTGGCCGCCTGTCGGCAAAAGCGATAAAAAATCCCGTACTTGAGCTCGAAACCATTCTCCACCGGCTTATAGCCCATCATAAAATCTTCATACGAGTAATTCTGATGGAACTGAACAAATTCAATGCGGCTTTCGTCCTTTTCTCCCATCATGGAATAGGCCAGCCGTTTTGCCGCAAAGGTCTTGCCGACCCCCGGCGCGCCCTGAAGGATGATATTTTTCTTATTGCGAAGAACCGCTACAAGCTGATCATAGCGTTTTTCCGTCAGATACACTTCCGCCAGAAAATCGTCCTTTGTGTAGGCGTCCTTTGCTGTCGGCGGCGGCAGTGGATTTTCCTCACGAATAATATCCATAATGAAATCAAATTCGCCCTTCCTCAGTTGGAAGAGGCTCCCCTGCGGGCTGACAAAATATTCCATTTTTGCCAGCTCGGGGCACTCTTTCAGCGTCCGGTAATCAATGGGCGAGACGAGATCTTCCGTTTTTTCAAAATACAGCTTTTCACCGTCCTGCGCGACGCTGATTTTCGCAAGCGCGACGACCTGCTTGACCGGATTGGATTCATAGCCGATCACCATGTCACCCGGCTTGGCATCCAAGAAATTTTGGAATACCCGGCGCTTGTTTCCATTCTCGTTATAAAGTGTGTACGCCTGCGCTTCACCGACCGCGATCCCGGAAAAACTCCAAATTTTCGGATTCGCATTGAGCCACCAGTAGCGAGTCTCCGCTTCCGCCTCTTTCGAACCGACATACAACGGAACCTGCGACAAGTCGACCTGATCCAGCGCTTGTGCCAGCTCGTCTCGGAGCTTCCAAATAAAATTGCCGTCAGACTCCTTGCCCCCTCGCTTGCCGATATACAGCACCGGCCACCAGTAGGAATCATCCACGTCACGACTCGGCACCGGGCAACCGGTTTTTTTGGCAACTCTTTTTGCCAGACCTATCGAGACGCCATTGTAGAAACCCGGCACTTCGCCGTATTTGACGGAAAGCTGCTTGCAGGTCGCCTGTCCGCCGGAGTCTTTTATCCGCCGCATAACGGCAAGACTTTTCTCGGTGAATACCTTCTTATCGTTAAGTAATGCGACCCATTCCGCCACCGTCAGGCCGGGATCATAATCGGTAGGGTACCAGTCTCGCATCGAAACCGGTGTTATACCGGCCGTTGGCGCGTAGTTGCGACGGATATAACGGGCAACATCCGCGGTCAGCGTCTTCAACGCCGGATCAGAATAGCAGGTGTCCGTCAGCTGCGAGCGAAACAACTTCACAAGTTCGGTATCACGCTGCAACGCGTCGCAAATTTCATCATAAAACTTGATCGCATTGCGAATATTGGCGGCGTATGACCGCAGCTTGAAGGAATAGTTGCTCTCCAGTACCTCCGCCGCGGCTTTCACTTCACCGTATTGATAGATATAGTACCGATCCGGGTAACGAAGCCACAAATACACACTGACCGCGCTTTCATTTTGGTAATGTTGCGCGGCGCCGTTCCCATACTTGATAAGCATGGCCGCGGCCTGCTCCTTAAAGTGTTTCATACGGTCATACACATCTTTACTCTCATCATAGAGCGCAATGAACATGGCGCGTACTTCTTCCGGAGCGGCCTTGGCAAAATCTTCTATCGTCCGGTGCGGGTAAAAATTTCGATATGAAAGCAAATCCGACGTCGTATCCAAGGAACGATGCAGCATTTCCGCAAAATCTTCCGCATTGACATCCCAATGCGTTTGAAATGTTTGGATCGCTTCCCACTTATATTTTTCATTCGCCCACACCTGCGGGACAAAATCCTGCTTATACTTTCCCAGTACCTCTTGCAACTTTGCAGCGGCCAACATATTCGTTCCTCCTATACCTTTCGTAAGCGGGTGCAAATAGGTTCACGCTTTTAGTCTTTGTGGTGCTCGTTATAGTTGTTTAAACTAAATGGGCCTTCCAGCAAAAACTCCCGTAACACTTTGTCCAGGTATATCTTGCTTTCAAATGGTCTTGCCTCTCTGCCTTTCATCGCAGAAAGGTTTCTTGTAATTAAGTCAATATCAGCGGAAGCTACCAAGGCGTCAAACCTTCCGAATTCATTGAGGTTTTTTTCCGTTAGATGCAGATTCATCATACTCCGCAATTGGTTTTCATCAATTCCTGTGAAATCAACCAATTCAGATATTTTTTTGTCCAACTCTGACACGGAATAGTCATTGATGTAATCGTTGAAATCCCAGCCTTCTTTGATCTCCAGATCGCCGTTTTCAAAGTCGTGGATGATCATTTCCGCGATAATTTGTCGCTCTTTGGGAAGGCCGGCAAAGTTTTTATGCAGACTTGTCTTGAGATCTTTGAGATACTCTTCGGAAGAGTTTTCATCGAACAAAGCCTTCACATATTTATCGAAATTTTGATTCATGTAATTGTAGTCGATTTTAAGGCTTTCTTCGACAATGTGATAGTTGAAATCAAGATTCGGCTTAACCGGACCGTCTTCTTCGCCCCTTCCTTTATGTACTTCTTTATATCTTTGGTGCAGTACATCGTACTCTTCTTCTGTAATTTCCACCTCCACCATGGTCTCATTTTCTTTGTCGCGATACCTTTTCTTGTCCCAGGTAAACCCTTGCGTAAAAGCGGAGTTGAGACGCTTATAAAGAGCATTAAAGCATGTAATGAATTTTTTTTGCGAAGCCTCCAACACCGGCACGCGGGAAAAGTTTTCAATTTTTTCCAGCGCGAAAACCTCTTTGATCTCTTCGAATGTTCGATTCATCGCCCTAATATTTTGCGGCAGTTTGTCGACATACATGATGTAGGGCTTATCACCGGAATACTCTTTCACGGCATCTTTAATATTTTGCTCCATCAAAGATGTTTTTCTGTAGTAGCGAATCGTACCATGAGGCTTTTCAGGACCATTCAGTCGATTCGTCCGGGAAAATCCTTGAATTACATTTTGCATTTTAAGAGTCTTGTCCAGGTAGAGAATGGAAACCCACTTGGAGTCATAGCCTGTCAGTAATTGATACACCACAATAACAATGTCGATTTTGTCTTCTTCTTTGATGTTAATATATTGGTCTTTTTGCGCCAGCCTTCTTACTACATCAGCTTTGAAGTCGCCATAGGAAGATATGGAAAACGACTTTCCATACATTTCGTTATAGTGCGTAATGATATCTTTTAAGCCGTCATTCTTTTCAATGGAAAAGCCTGTGAAATCATCCGACGCGTCAAAGATGCAAGTCACTTTCAGATTTCTCGGATTATCTTTCAGTCGTCGCCAGTACGCAATCGCCTCTTTGACAGACGATGTGGCGAAGATGGCGGAAAACTTGTTTTTCCGATTCAATTCCACCCATGATTCCAAGATGTTTTCGACCACTTTTTCTTTATGCTCGTCGGTTTCATACGGTCCATTGCCCAACTTCCTGTCGATCTCCACCATCGAGCATTCGTCCGGATTCATATATTTTTTATATATGGCATACGCCGCTTCATCATCGACAATATCGTCTATCGTTTTGGCATGAGCCATATATAAAGCATACTTTCTTCTTAACTCCATCGCCGGAATCGTTTGGACCTTAGTCACATCAAAGGCCAACACATTGTTATCCCGAATCCCATCCGCTAATGTGTAGCGATGCAGTTCCGACCCGAAAACATCCGCCGTCGTCACTTCCTTGGCATCCGTATTGTTGGTTTGCGTATGGATGGGCGTGCCCGTAAAACCGAAGAAAATCGCGTCCGGATAGGTCTTTTTAATATCCACCATCATCGTTCCGAACGTAGAACGATGCGCTTCATCCACGACAAATACTATTTTTTTATTTTTGATTTGCTCGAGCTTTCTGGCGTCGACGGCGCCTTCCACTATATTCGACATCTTTTGAATCGATGTAACGATCAATCGACCGGTCTTATCGTCCGTTAAAAGCCGCAAAAGAACATCCGTGTTTTCTGTGGCGAAAATTTCTTCGTAATTGGAAAAACCTTCAAACTCCCTTACCGTTTGATCCGCCAGCGTAATTCTGTCCACTAAGAAAACAACCTTATCGCAATAGCCGAGCTGCGCGATCAGTTCCGCCGACTTAAAGGACGTCATCGTCTTACCGGAACCGGTCGTATGCCAAATATAGCCGCCCAGTTGTCCTCTGACCAACCAATTATCTCGTTGTTTTTCTCGGACCTTATCCACGATTTTTCTAGCGGCATGAATCTGATAGGGCCGCATCACCTTTAAGACACCGTCGCGCGTGTCCGCAATGGTGTAATAGCCGATTAGTTGGTGCGCCATCGGAATCGATAAAAATTCGGAGCAGATCGTCTTCCAGTCCACCTTGATTTCACTTTCACTATCTTCCCAGTAAAAATAGTAGTCCTCGTTACACGCATCCGCCGATCCCGGATTCGCGAAATACCTCATCTCCTCCGGATTCATCGCGACAAAAATCTGCAGTAACGAAAAAAGTCCTCTGAATTTATGCTCATGCATGTACGTCTTGATTTGCTGCAACGCGTGCGCGATCGGCACGCCGGACTTCTTGAGCTCGACATGGATCACCGGCAACCCATTGATAAGGAGCATGAAATCGCCCCGGCGATCTCTCTCTACCGGATTTTCTTTGGCGAACTTGGGTTGTCTTGCGATTTGGTAAATAGTGGAGCCGGCGGCGATCTCATTGCGATTAAAAATCTTTAACGATACTTCTTTGCCGTTATGCAATGTATCGTTTTCATTTTCTCTGGTGATCACGACCGTCTTGCCATTGATGAATTCATTTCGCTGGTTCGGCGTTTGTAACACATTGATCTGGTTCATCAATTGCGTGATTTCCCCCTGATTGAGAGGAACCCCATTGAGCCGATCCGGCTCATTATTAATCTGGAAAAGAATATCCGCCCAATTACGGATCAAGTCTTCTTCGGTGGGATATTCCAATACCCCGCCCTCCCAACCTCTTTTTCTTACCAAGAGATCCACAATCGCATCTTCAAACTTATGTTCGCTATTAAAAGTCATCGTAAGCTCCTTATACAAACATCTTTTCAAGCATGGCTTTCTTGAAATTCTCGATCTTTGCAATCTTCTTTTCGGAAAGCGCAATCTTTTCATCCAGATTTTTGAAGAAATTGCCGATTAGAGATTGTTCTTCAATAGAAGGCAATGAAACCATTAATTTCTCAAATTCTTCCAGTTTTAAAGTCATTCTTTGTGCCCCTTGGCAATTTGTAATTAACTGCTTTCTAACTGGCTTTATGTTTGCGAAATAATTTGAGAAAGAAACATCTAAAACGTTATCAAAAGGTCGAAATCTTAAAAGGTGATACGAATAAACTAAACTATCTATAGTGTTATAGATTGCCATCGAATGTCCTATATCATCACTTGTTTCTGAAGTTGGTGTAAAAAATACGTCGCCCTTTATTACACTTTTTGCTAGTAATTTATGCTCATCGGCCGATGTTTTCATAAACTCATATATATTATCTTTGCTTGGTTGTTTTTTGTTGTAAACATCCATGTAATTCAATAGATGCACAGTTTTTTCATTTGGGTAGAATTTTTTATCCACTCCTGAAGAAGACACTTCGCCTAAATCACTTAGTTGTAAATAATCCCACTCATCCTCAAATCCTTCAAACCTTACTTTCGGCACCTTTTCCCCTTCTTTAGGGAACATGTCCTCAAGCATGGCCTTCTTAAAGCTTTTAAGTTTTTCGTGTTTTTCTTTTTCCAGCTCCAGCTTTTCGTCTATGTTTTTGAAGAAGTTTCCGATTTGAGTTTGTTCTTCTAGTAAACAAGTCTTAAAACAAAAATCGGTTATCGTCCCCTTTCTAATTGAAGGTGCCGTGGCCGTTGAGCTATTTTTAAGTGCATGATTTTTAAAGCTGTTTTTTAATGTATATATCAAAAATGTTGGGCTTATACATTTGCTGAAATTAAACAACCTATAGACCCTTTGATGCGCGGCATATTTGCCATTTACATAGTGAAAAATTTCTCCGATTTTTCCTTCACCAGGAGTCAATATAGCTTCCTCGTCATACAGGTATTTATTTGATTTCATTACTTCTTCTGAACGAATAAAGAAAGGATAAATTCCACTAGCATCTGCATCTTGTGTGTCCATATTTCCATTGCTAACATCGCAAACTTCATCAACAAAAACACGTATCCACTCGTCATCAAAGCCTTTAAACCTTATTTCAGGCACATTTTTAAGCTTGTCCATTACAGATCACCTAGTAATTCCATAAAGTCTCGAATCGCCTTCATGTCGGAGTCGGAACCTTGTAAGTCGGATAATTGTTCTTTGAGCTCTCGGTTCACTCTTTGGTCGCGTTTTTCGATGTCTTTCATGCCGGATCCATATTTTTCGACAGTGGCATTCAGGTCATTTTCAAAGTGGTTGAAGACCGCCGTCAATAGTTCTTTGAGGTCTCTTCGCACCGGTGTAATCCATTTCTCGTCCAAAAGCTCGTAGATTTCTTTATCGGTTAAGGCTTGCGTTTTCTCCACCGATTTATCTTGTAGTTCTTGCTTTAATTTTCTCGCTTCTTTGTTGTTGGCGGATTCTTCTTCTTTCAAGGCTTGCGCCGTCGAAAGGATGTAGCCATAAGAGTCTTCTGCAAATTCGTAGGCGGCTTGCACGGTTTTATAGTAGCGGTTCATGTTGGCTCTGGTGACGGTGCCGTCTTTGCTTTTCGGAATCTGCTCCCAACGGATCTCTGAATGATCGCGCATGAATGTTTCTTTTTCTTCTTTTTTCGCGCGCGTGTCCAAAAGATAGAAGTAGTCTTTGATGCCGGTAATTTCAGGGGTATCGATCTCTTCGAATAGTTCCTCCCATTCGGCTTTCAGTTCTTTGGCGGAAAACGCGTCTTTGCTGTCATTAAGAACTTTATCACCATCTTCTTCGTCCAGCATGGACACGAGATTGTCCAATTCTCCTTTTATTTCCGCTTTTCGATTTTCCAGATATTCATATCTGTCTTTCAGTTCTTTGAAGAATCGGTTTTGAATCAATGCAAAGGGAATGATTCTTCCTTCCCAATGGTCGAAGACTTCTTCCTTCTTATTGTTGGCCTTGGTCTTGGTCCTGGTGACCTCGACTACGTTTCTGGCGGCCTGTAGTTTTTCTTCATGCAAGGCTTCGATGTCCAGCTCCATGATCGCCCAGTTCTGGTAAAGGCTTTGATAGGCTACATACCGATCTATGAGCGGGAAATATTCCAGTGCTTCAAAAAGTTTGTCTTTGATCTCAAATTGCGCGGTAGCGAGATCAATGCCGAATATATCATCCAACACAAAAGAGCGCAGGTCTTCGACAAAGGGATCGACAATGGCATGGTATCTCTTCTTAGCCTGCTGCACTTCCGCATTGCTGTTGACGGTTTCTATAATGTCCTTATTCTCTAGGACAACATAATCGCTATTGATTTCCTGAAAAAGCTCACCATATAGACCGGGGAAGTTGTCGCGAATGGCTTCAAATTTCTCTTCAAGTTCTTTTTTAGGGATGGCTCCATTCATGACGCCATAGGCATCATATACTTCCGGATCTTCCTCCGAGCTCACGTATCGGGAGATGTTCAGGTTGAATTCATTCTCTTCGATCTCTTTATAGGAAACGAGTCTCGCGTACTTTTCGATGTCTTTTTTCGAGATATAGGCATCGACAATTCTTTGAATGTCGGATTCCTTCAGCTTGTTTTTATTGCCGTCTTTAATAAAGCCTTTCGACGCGTCGATAAAATAAATTCGGTCATCTGCCGTTTGCTTTCTGAGGACCAAGAAAGTGGTGGGAATCCCAGTGCCGAAGAAAACATTCGGCGGCAGACCGATCACCGCCGCGATTTGATGTTTTTTGATCAGCTTGGTTCTGATGTCGGCTTCTTCATTTCTGAAAAGAACCCCGTGCGGCAGAACGATCACCATAATGCCATCCGATTTCAAGTGGTAAAGGCCATGAAGTAAGAAAGCATAGTCGCCTTTCGAAGCCGGTGGCAGACCATATTCTGCAAATCTCGCGGATTCGCGGATAGGGATCGGGTCATATTTTTGTGAATAGGGCGGATTGGATACTACGGCATCCACAAAAACCGGCTCGTAAGTTGCTTGCCGATCTCTTTCATCGAAATACGGATAGTCCAAACCCAGCGTGTCGTCATTTCGACCGACCATGTTGGCGGGTTTAATACCGCGCATGACCAAGTTTTGGCGGCACATGTCAAATGTCGTTTTGGTGATTTCTTGGTAATAGTATTTTACTTTGTCTTTTTTATGCTCTGCTTTTTCAAATTTGTTACCAACGGCAAGCAAAAGAGAACCCGAACCGGCAGTGGGGTCAAGTACGCTGATCGCTTCTCTTTCTTTTAAGTGGTGGTTGATAATCCTTGCGATGGCGGTCGACACTTCCGCCGGCGTAAAGAATTCGCCGCCCTTTTTACCGGCGCCCGCGGAAAATTGCGAGATTAAATACTCATATACATAACCGAGAACGTCGTATTCCGTGTTGATGGTCGGAATATATCTGAGCGCCAGAAGGAGGTTGCGCAACGATTTTGTTCTTTCATTGGAGTTAGGAGCAAGCGCAGTAAGATTTCTTGAAATCGTATCAAAGACACCACCAAAGACATGCTGGGATGTTTCAGGGATATGTCTTTCATAGGCATTAAGCGCCGTAATCAAATCATCTTCTGTAAAGTTGTTGATATCATTGACCCAGCTTTGATAAAAGTATTTCGGTTCAATAAAATAACCTAATTTGTTTTTACAATACGAAACAATATCCTCATCTTCTTCGGTTGTTTTTGCGATCTCATCATGACCGAGTCCAAGATCTTTATTTAAAAGTTTGTACTCTTTATCGGATAGAAATTTATAGAATAAAAGTCCCAATATATAATCTTTGTACGTATACGCTTCCACATTGCCTCGAAGATCTTCCACCGTAGACCAAAGTGTACTTGCTAATTTCTGTTTGTCCATGCTTCCTCCTATTAATTCTTCATGTCTTCTTTTATCTCTTGGAGTTCGTTCCAAATCCAGTCTTCAATCGCTCCGGAAACCGATGTGTGTTTCTTCTTGGCATATCTTTTAATCTTCTCATGCGATTTGGGTGTAAGGGAGATGGTAACTTTCTTTTTATTTTCTTTTGTCATCGTAGAGGCTCCTAGAATACTATTTAATTCATACATACTTGTTATGTATAATCATATCACTTATTCCCTTTTAAAAACATGATGAGGCTTTTCTCTACGGTATATATCAGATGGTAACCCCCTCTTGTTTTTTACACATAGATATTTTCCCAAAAAGAACCCCCCCGGAAATGAATCCGAGGTTTTTCTTTCGTTTTATTTTTTTCATCTTATGGGTCACCATGCACACGTGATTCTTTTTACCATCATCTGCATAGCGCCTGATAGGTTAAAGATGATCTTCGTCAACACGCCGCGACAATAATGCCACCGTTTCGATATGGCTTGAGTGGTCAGCATGGATAAAATTCTAATTTCTTCAAAGGCCATGTATAAATAAAAACTCTTTTCCATCTTTGTCAGGATATTTTTATGATCCGGGTCTTCCCTATATATTAATTTGTTATAATGAAATTAGATATGAAAGGAGCTTGTCATGGACAAAATTTTGATTGGCAAAGGGAATACGGAAAATTATATTCTTTTAAATAAAGTGAATCGACACGGACTGATCAGCGGCGCTACCGGAACCGGCAAAACCGTCACTCTAAAGGTGCTTACGGAAGGTCTCTCTGACGCCGGGGTTCCGACCATTCTTGCGGATGTGAAGGGCGATCTTGCAAATATTTCAAAGCCCGGCGCGATGAATGACAAGTTAAATGCAAGGCTTGAAGAACTTGGTATTCCTACTTTTGATTTTAAAAATTATCCTGTGAATATGTGGGATGTCTACGGCGAAAAAGGTATTCCTCTCAGAGTTACTGTTTCTGAGATGGGTCCTCTTATGCTCGCAAATATTTTGGAGCTTAACGATACGCAGACCGGGGTGTTAAATATTGTTTTCAAAGTTGCCGACAGCGAGGGTCTTCTGCTTATCGATCTAAAGGATCTTAAACAGGTGATCCATTTCGTCGGTGAACATAGGGACGAGATTAGTAAGACCTACGGCAATGTGGCCGCTCAAAGTCTCTCTGCCATTTCCAGAAAACTTTTATTTATTGAAGATGCCGGCGGCGATCTGTTCTTCGGGGAGCCCGCTATCGATATCGGCGACCTTATCAGAACAGATGCAAGCGGCAAGGGTGTGGTAAATATTTTAAATGCCACGAAGCTGATTTCAAATCCGCTTCTCTACTCCATGCTTCTTCTGTACTTGCTTTCGGAAATCTATGAAAACTTCCCCGAGGTTGGAGATTTAGACAAACCGAAGCTTGTGTTCTTCTTTGACGAAGCGCATTTACTCTTTAACAACACGCCAAAAGTTTTGCAGGATAAGATTATCCAAGTGGTTCGTCTCGTACGTAGTAAGGGTGTGGGGGTATTTTTCATCACGCAAAATCCTCTCGATGTGCCGGAATCCGTTTCGTCACAACTTTCCAACCGAATCGTCCATCAACTAAGGGCTTATTCTCCAAAGGAACTGAAGGCGATAAATGCTGTGGCAGACACATTTCGACAGGATGAGTCCATGGATATCAAAGAAGAAATCATCAATCTTAGGACCGGTGAAGCCTTGGTTTCATTTGCCGATGAAAGCGGCGCGCCAACCGTGGCAGACAAGGCGCTGATCCTTCCACCCCACTCATCCTTTGCGACACTAACCGATGAGGAGTATAGGGCCTTGGTTAATTCCTCGCTTCTTTATACAAAGTACAAGGAACCCATCGATAGAGAATCCGCTTACGAAGTTCTTTTAAAAAGAATTGAAAAAGAAAAATGGGAAGCGGAGAAAGAAAAATCAGAAGCCGAAAGACAGAAGGAACTTGAAGCGCAAAGAAAAGAACTCGAACGAGCACAAAAGTCCGGCCGCAGCCAAAAGACGTATATCGATAAAGGCATCGACTCCATGCTCGGCACCATTACGAGAACCATTGGTCGTGAAATCGCAAGAGGCTTCCTGGGTTCCATGATAAAAAGAAGATAAGATAAAAAAGACCGGAAATGAATTTCCGGTCTTTTTATGTACGTATCGGCATGAGCTTCGTCAGTGCTCGGGGTTATAGTACATATCTCAGCGATTATCTTGATCAGCGTCTGCCACGGTTCTTTGTTTTTGCTTTTTAATATCCTGTTCTCAAAAAAACGTTTTAAATACGGCTCAAGTATTCCGCCCCCCATGCGGATACTAATAAAAAGAAGCCAAAGAAACATAAATTTGAGATAAATGCATCTTCCCAATTGCTTAATTCATGAATGTGCCAAAAATGCTTGTATTCAGAGATGACAAATAAATACATTATTACCGATACTATTGCCAGTCCGTGCATAAACAAAAGCCATGAAGACTGTATCGTTATGGCTACCCAATACGCAATCATGATGATTAACCAGAGGAAAACAGAAGAGTAAAGTCGATATTTTCTATTTCCCCGTGTTTTGAAAAATGCCAAAAAGTGAAATGCCGCTAACCACCCTAATCCTATTGCAAGTATGATTATGAAATTTTCTTCATTGCTCATCGCGCCATGCCGAGTTTGTATGCTCAACCAAGATGACACATACACTATCAACACAAATGAAACCGCTATCAGCAATATTCGTATAACTCCATTCATCGTAATCATAATCAATCCTACGGCCTCAATGTTCCGGTAAATTCCAATTCCTCTTTTGTTATTTCAATCGACATGATCTCCATCAGTACGACGAGACAATAACGCCACCGTTTCGACATTGTCTTTATTGTCCAAACTAAAGTCAATGTCATAATCTATGAGCGGAAGCTTGAAAACAACCGATTTTATCCAAGTGCTTTTTTCTGTTTTTTCATCATAAATTTGAATTTCTTCTATCAATTCATTAAGTAATCTCTTTTTGTCGATATCTGAAAGGACTGTATAAAGGCTATTAAAATTAACAAGTATTTTATAAATATTATCAGAAGTTATTTTTTCTTCAAGGATCGCCTCTTTCCTTTTTCTGCTATCATTTAACTGCATTTCTGCATATTCTAACTGATCATATATTGCATCAAGTCTGAGATTTAAATCAGTATATTTTCTATCATAATGTTTATCTTCAAAATTTAAAGAGTCTATTTGATTAATTAGTGATGCTTTTGTACCTGTTAATTGCCTAATCTTCGCTAAGTGTTTATTAATAACTTCGTCAATTTCTTTTGTATCTATTTGAATATTGATTTTTTCTTCAATTTTTTTGGCAAAAGTAGGATTGCTAACTATTTGAGTAATTATTGTTTCTACTTCTTTTTCAATTAATTCAGCCCTAATTTGTTTATTAAAAGTACATTTATGTCCATTCATCATTTGTCGATGTTTACATCCGTAATAGTAATAATCTTTGTAATGCTCTCCTTCTTTGTTTTTATTACGTTTACGGCTTTTATTTCCATATAAACCAGCACTACAATATGGGCATTTTATTAGATTTGATAAGATATGAACTCTCTCATCTTTTTCTCTATTTATCTTCTCATACTTTTTAGCTTGAGATTTTCTTTTTTCCTGAACTGTATTCCATAACTCATCGTCAATTAAAGGTTCATGATTTCCTTGAGCTATAATATAATGATCAGATTTTTCTAATTTAATTTTACCAGTATTTTTATCTTTATTCGTTTTTCTTCTTCCATATGTAATTTTCCCATTATATACGGGATTATCCAATATTTGTCTTATTAAACTAGCTGAAAAATATGGATTCTTGCCATTTTGTCTTATAGGTTTATTAATACCTAAAGAAACTAAATACTTAGATACTCCATTGGCTCCCATATCTGAATTAGCATATAAATCAAAAATCATCCTTACTGCTTTAGCTTCATCTTCATTAACAACTAATTCTCCATTATCTAATGAATAGCCAATTGGAGCAAAACCACCATTCCATTTACCTTCTCTAGCCTTTTGTTTTCGACCTTCCATAGTTTGAGAAAGTATATTTTCACGTTCCATTTCTGCTACTGCTGAAAGAATTGTTATAACAAGTTTTCCAGAATCTTTAGAGCTGTCTAAACTATCATCAACACAAATTAGATTTACATTATGATTTTCCATGATTTGTAATGACTGCAATACATCCGCTGCATTTCTTCCAAATCTTGATAATTTAAAAACCATTACATAATCAACTTTATCTTTTTCAGCTTCTATATCATTAAGCATAGCTATGAATTCATTTCTACCTGAAATAGATGTTCCTGATTTTCCAGCATCTTTATAGGTTTTTATTGTTTCTATATCATAAGCTTTTGCATACTGTTTTATTCTTTCTTCCTGAGCATCAAGTGAGTAACCATCAATCTGCATAGATGTTGACACTCTTGTATATACATACGCTTTTTTCTTTTTCATTTTTCCACCTTTAGTTTGGACATATTTTCACGTTATAGTTATACCTACATTTTACATAAGTCTTAATATAAAAGTCAATGCAGTAGCCTAATCCGAAGAATTAATATTATCCTCATTTTTATTTTTTTCTGAAAGTCTTGGCGGTACTTCCAATTTTTCAAAGTCTATTTGATCTACATACTTTTCTATTAATTCTTGAAGAAGCACAGCCAAAGAATCTAATTGATTATTTTTATTTGACATATTATCCAAGTTGAAATCCTCCGATATTTTAATTTCAACTTGTATATGTCAGAAATTTTTTTAGAACTTACCTAATAATCTAATTTACAAAAAATACTATTAATTTATTTACTCACAAAAAATCTGTTTATACGCTCCATTTATGGACGTATAAACAGATTTAGGGTATTTACCAAGGATAAGTTTTTAAACTCTTTTGTTATTAAGAACCTTTTCTGACAAATTATAAATAGAAGATTGATGGTATGGAGAAAATAAAAAAGATAAGTGATCAAAAATGAGGAAACAAAGAGAGGAAGTCGCAAAATATGAAGTAAGAAAAAAATAAAAAAGATTTATAGAGCAAAAATTTTAAGTATGTAAAAAAATGTATAGTGTAGGAATTCACTTACAAAAGCATTAAATAGCAAGCCAAGCTATCAATCTAAAAATGTGTACTTTAGAGCAAGCCAAGCTCTTTAAAAAATGTGTTTTGTCTTAGATTGGACAACTTAGAAGCTTCTACGGACTCGGTAGTATAAAAAGCTTAGTCTTAACAATTAGAGTAACAAATAAGGCTCTAGAATCGTTTTTAAGAGCTTTAATTTTAAAAAGATAGTTATATATTTGAAAGGAGCATTCTATGTCTTTTAATATCACAAACAAAGCTTTTAACAAAGAATTTGGAATAATAGATGAAGAAAAGAAAAAAACTAAAAAATGGGATAAAAGAAAGCAAAAAAACATTTTAAAAAATCAGATTTATGATAGATTAACAAGAATGTTAAATGATGGTATGAGTACATCAAGAAATGACGATAAAAATGATTTATCAACTACAACAATAAATAAAATTTATAGCGTTACAACTTATAAGACATACAAAAAACAATGTTATAAATTTGCAGAATTTTTGAAAGAAAATTATCCTGAAATAAAGAAAATGCAACAAGTTAAAACAGAACACGTAAATGAATATCTGAAAAACTTAACAAATCAAGACTTATCTGCTTACTCAATTAGCACATCTAAATCAGCTATAGCAAAGGTTTTAAGAACATCATCTACAAACTTTATAGCGACAGCTCCAAGGACAAGAAAATCAATTAAAAGAAGTCGATATGAAGCTAAAAGAGATAAACACATATCAGAAGAGCTAGAAAGAAAATTTTCTAAAATAACAAGCTCTACAGGATTAAGAAAAAAAGAAATGGAAGCTGTAAGAGGGGTTGATTTAAAAGAAATCAACGGAAAATATTATGTAAAAGTTAGACAAGGAAAAGGTGGAAAAAAACGCTTAGCTTTAATCATGGGCAAAGATAAAGAAGAAACAGATGAAATAATAAATATTTTTAAAGAAGCTGGAGAGCTTAAAATAGCACCAAAATTACCTTCTCATTATGACAACCACCACTACAGAGCAGTATACGCCAAGAGAATTTATAATCATTATGCAAGACCAATAGATGAAATACCTGGTGGTTTAATTTCAGAAGGAGGAGAAAGATACATCATGAGAAATGATAGAGCTGGAGAAATATTAGATCGAAAAGCTATGTTAATAACCAGCAAATACTTAGGACATAATCGTATTGATGTAATCGCTCAATCTTATCTGTACTAAAATAAATAGATGTAGATATAAAATCTAGGTTTGGAGAAATTGATTTAAAGCTAGTTATTTTCTTATGATATACAACATCCACTGAATAAATTTTAAAAAATTGAAACTGAAATAAAGATCTTACATCATGAAGTATAAAAATGTAAAAAAACTGAATAAAACCAATTTACAGAGAAGTATTATATCGAACTTTCTATTTATAAAATAGCTACTAATGAAATTTTAGAAATCTATAAAATATTACCAAACATAAAAGAAATATTAATCAGACTCGATAAGTTGCAATAAAAAAGAATACCCTTATGCAAGAGCATTCTTTGAATAAAGAAGAATTTTCTGACCTTTTTCAGTATAGGAAAAACTATGAAAATCACTTATGGGAAGGAAGTGGAGAGATAAAATGCTATAAGCAGATAAACTTATATCTTTTTAAGATTATTTACAAAATTTTACTCTAAGCTTATTATATTACTTAAGGAGATCCTACTAGATGACCTACGAACATTGTTATAGGAAGTAATAAAATCAAAAGGATATTTAATGCCATAAACAACTTATCCTTTTCCTTTACCCCATATACTAAACCTATTAGTCCAATAATTGGCAGAAAAACATTAATGTGAAATTTATAATAATCTTTATGAATTTCATGAGCATCTATATAATTACTTGATTTGATTTTTATTTCACATCCACCATTAAATTTACAAACAACTTCATAAATACCATCACTGGAAAAATTTAATGGATATTCAACATTTTCATCATGATTTATAACTCCAATATATGCCAATTTATCCATTATTATCCACCATAAAATTTACTACTATATCTTTTAAGAGACATTTTAAAAATAAAGAAGGTTAACAAAAACAAAAATGTTCTTGATAGTAGTAGTTTTATATAATCATGTTGTAGTAAACTTAAAACTTTTATAGTCATCGGAAATGTAATATATCCACTATTAACTACTAAAAGTACCATTAATAAAATGTAATAGTTTATATAAGTAAACAAATCCTTTTTTAATAGTAATAAAATAGATAGAACTATATAACTTGCAGATAGAATTTCTAAAATTGTTAATACATTAAACTTAATACTAATTAAATACACTTCACCTGTTATAAAATAATTAATTCCTTGAAAAAAAATTTGTCCCAAAATATAAAATATTAATTCAGTCCCCAAAATAATATAAAATATCTTTCTAATATTCTTTTTCTCGTTAATTGAATATATTACCATATAGTCTTTCTGTATACATATAAACTTTTCATTTATTACATTTAATACAAAAATAGGCACCAAGAATATTAAAAATACTTGATGAGTCAAAAGACGAAATAAGGAGTTACTCTAGCACTTTTATTGTTTTTTATTACTTCCATTGCATATTCTTCTCCATCTAGTTCATCTAATTCTTTAGTTGCTACTGCCATTTTCTCAGTTTAATATAGATCCTTGCCTAGCTTATCAAAATCGCTGAAGTTATTTATAAGGCTATAGCAATGCAAGTTGAAACTTAGGCTTACTAAATCTGCCATTGTATTAGGTTCTTCTGTAAAGGTCGCAGCACAAAACTTTTCTATTTCCCTTGGACTGAACCCATCAAATCTTTTCATTAAATAGTTTAGTTCATCTATATTTACATTTTTATCAGCCAGTATATTTGAAAATCTTTCATCCCTACTGCCTTCTATATAACAGTTTGACCTTGTACTCATTTCTATTCCTAATTCATTGCATACCTCTTGTAGTTTATCTTCCTCCATTGGAATCCATATGGTTTTTCTTTTATCATCATCCCTTGATTTTTTAATAGTTATATTCAATCTTTTTCCTCCATTCTATTTATTAATTAAAAATAACTCTGTCCCGTATCTATTGATTAAGGCAGAGTTAATTATTGATTTAAATATATAGTCATCTATTAATTCCCTATCTGCTAGCTCATTGATTCTTATACACTCCTTTCCAGTTGATAGGGTCTTTGCAGTTTGGTATAAGGCATAGCCATTGGTATCTATATCCCGAAGACATATTTGTTTTAAGCCAAACTTAACATTTAAAATATGATTTTCAGAAACCTTCCATAGATTTTCATCGGCAGTAAGTAAAAATAGGATAGCAATAAATCTTGGGGATATATCATGAATATCTAGATCTTGGTTTCGAAGAAAATTATAGAATCTTTCTTTGTGGTTATGATTTAAAAAGATTTCCCCCTTGAAATTATTTGCTAGACTTTCTAATCTTTCCTTTAAATAATAATTATTTATCTTTCCAAAGCACTCTCTGACTAGATCCTTATATCTACATCTATCCACATTGATTTTGAAGTTTGAACCAATGTGTCCACACTCCTTACAATCATCATCAACATTAATCACACCAATCTTGCAATCTCCATCACCCCCTTGGCAATTAAAATAATTATTGATGATTATTCCATTTCCTCTTGGCTGGAAATTTGGAACCATAACCATCAATTGCTCTATTCCTTCCAAGGATGTACCATACATAAATAATTTTGACATTGTTCCCAATCCTTTCTTTCTATTTTTAAGCATAAAAAAATGACGAAGTTTATTGGTCTTTAGTTGACCTAAACTTCGCCACCATATTCTCGATATTTAATCTTGATTTATATACAAATAGATGTATTAGAATATCAGATATTCTAATACATCTATTTGCTACATTTCAAATTCCTTTAAATATTATTTCTTCATTAATTAGTTGCACATATACCTACTATATCAATAAATTTTGAGTTATCATTGACTATATTAGTTGCTATTATCAGAATAGTCGTCGATAACTATATTTTCGTGCAAATATGCAAATAAGTAAAATGATAGTTATGTTATATCATAATAATTGAAAATAATAGAATGCATTTTTCAATGTAATAAGATTAAGCGTTCTCTTAAAGTTAGAGAACGCTTAATTATTTTTAATTTATTGAAATAATTTGTAACTATTGAAAACAGACAAAAATTGTTCATTGGATAATTTATCAAGATCAGTAACATTCGCATGCTTCAGCACCTGTCTTAATTGATTTTTAGTAAAAAGAACATGATATTCCCTGTTTACCCATTTATAAACGAAAAATCTATACTTTTTGTAGTCCTTCTTTAAAATAAATGGTTTATGCCTTTCAAGTACAATCAATACAGAATCTACATTAGGCTTAGGGTGAAAATATGCTCGTGGCACTTTTTTAAGAATTTTTATATCCATTTCCACCATTAACAGCAAACCTAAAGCTCGTTGGGTATTTTGCAACCTTTTAGCAAATCCCCTCTCTACAATAAGGTAGCTATATTTCGCTTGACTATCAAAAGCAATCTTTTTTACAATATCAGTACTAATATTGTAGGGAATATTACCAAATATTTTATAGTCTGTATTTTTAGGAAAGCTAAACTTCAAAATATCCTCATGAATAACTTTTATATTCTGAAAAGGTTCAACTGCTTTTTTCGTGGCATGACATAAACCTTCATCAATCTCTATAGCATTCACCCGTTGACTCATTTCCACAAGTTCCTTGGTAAAATGTCCTTTTCCTGACCCAATTTCTATTATTTTATCTTGTTTATTGATATTCGTATATTTTAATATTTCCTTTACATGCTTTTTAGATGTAATGAAATTTTGCGTATTTTTCGGGTTTTTCTGTTTCATTATAACCTTCTCCTTGCCGGTTATAATGAACTAATCTTAAGAGCTCATTATAACCAATTATTTTTGGTTTAGTTGATAATGAAATCTCTCAATAACAAATATAGAAAACATACCCATACCTTTACCTCCTTTAATTTTTTTCATTATAAATGAGATAAAGTAATATCTACTACTGCAATACATGTACACATATTTAACTCCTCCTTATGCAACTGATTATATCACTTTTAATTTCTCTATTCAATAAAGTTCTGTGCTAATCTACCTCACCCTATGGATTTTTAATCCCGAAACATCAAATGTCATCTGTCAAATGCCCTATTTAAAAGGGTCAAAAAACGGTATTTTTTAGCCTGTTTTTGACCCGATTTTCGTACTCAAACCACTACATGTTGTGGTTGACTCCTATTATTCCTTGTCCAAACCACAATACGTCATCAGAATTGCTGCTTCAACGTGTGTCGAGTTGCCTTGATAGCTATCAAAACTGCATTCTCAACCCCTAAGGTTATGGGGAACATATCCACGCTCGTAGATGGAAACATATCAAAGATTGGCTCTCGTTTGTAGGAACATATCGACTGTAATTATTTCATTTTCAAGCCTTTATCGATAGCTTCCTGAATAATCTTATGACAACAAACTCCCAACGGATTGTTTTCTTTACAATTAGGATTTTTCATTGCCCCAGTGATGGCATTTACTTCTTTTACGGATTTCGCGCCATGCTTTACAACTGCTTCAATTACCTGATTTTCTGTGACTTCGCTACAATAACAAGCATACTTAGGATCTGCATCTTTCTTAAACCAGATAGGAACT
>NZ_JAHAJN010000014.1 GCF_018372215.1 Negativicoccus succinicivorans
TGCTGAAAACGTCAAACTCGAAGGTCTCCGCACATTCAGCGCGGAAACCAAAGACGGCGCTGACCTCGACGACCTCACCAAAGTACAATTGTCCTACAAATTCTAATTGGTGACTATTAAAAAGATGGCGGTTTTCCGCCATCTTTTTTTATTGCCGAAATATGGTAGCGAAACACGGCGCGGCGCATGTTGCCGTATGCGTTTCATGACGGCGCGCCGTCGGTCAATCTCCGTTCGCGTTGGCATGCTGACGTCATGCCTTCTTTTGCTATTTCTAACAGATGAAGCCATATGACAAAAAGAGATCATTCAGGTATAGTTTTGACAGAAAATTGATGCGCATAGTAAAATAGTAAAAGTTAAGGTGGTGACGAATTGAGACGAATCATAGCAGGACTTGTTTTCTGTCTTTGCGTTTGCGGCGCGAGCACCTCGACATGGGCGATGCAAAAGGGCGACGCGGGAGACGCCGTGCAGCGTTTGCAAGAGGCGTTGATCGAAGAAGGTTACCTCGCGCGGGAAGCGGATGGCGTGTTCGGTTCGACGACGGAAAAAGCGTTGCGTTTATACCAACGCGATCAGGGACTTCCCGTTACCGGTCAAGCCGATGAAACGATGTTGACGCGCTTGGCGGAGACGGACGCGCCGCGCGAAGGTGGCGGCATCTTGTACGCTCCCGGCAATTTGGGCGCGGATATAGTCACTTTGCAACAACTGTTCGCCGCGGAAGGATACGAGGTCGGCGCGCCCGACGGCGTGTATGGAGAACAACTTACCAAAGCGGTGCAAACATTTCAGCGGGAGCACGGCTTGCAAGTGATCGGCGCGATCGATGAAAAAACCTGGTCATTACTCACGCGCGGACGGGATAACGCTATCTCGCGCGGCGCGGTGAAAGGCATGCGCGAGCGCGCGGCGCATAAAAAGACCGCGGCGGAAAGTAATCGCGACAAGGCGCACGCGCTGAAAAAATCGTCTCGCTCCGCCGGTAAAATCGGTTTGCAGCAGGGCGATTCGGGCCAACATGTGCGACTTTTGCAAAGCCGTTTAGTGCAAAACGGTTACGATGTCGGGATCATTGACGCGACGTTCGGCGGCGCGACGCGAAGCGCGTTGCAGGATTGGCAAAAGAGTCATGGCGTGTCGGCGAACGGCGTCGCGGACGAATTTTTCTGGAACGAATCGGCGAAACTGACGCCCGCGCCGTCAAAATATTTGCATAAATGGACGATGCACGCGTCGGCGTATTCTTCGCAAAACGGCGGCACGGGATCACATACGGCGCGCGGCAGTTTGCTTTCGCGCGGGCATGTCGCGGTGGATCCGAGCTTGATTCCGCTGGGTTCACTGCTGTATGTGGAAGGCTACGGCTACGCGTTGGCGGATGATATCGGCGGCGCGATTCGAGGCAAGACGATTGATGTCGCGATGGAGTCGTATGATGAGGCGATACAGTGGGGACGGCGCGACGTCACGGTGTATTTAGTTAAAAAAGGACACGGCAAATAAAAAGCGAGTCGTCTGCGGACGGCTCTTTTTTTGTTTTATATTTTCCGCGTTATTTTTAAGTGAAACGCGGCGGCGCGCGGCGATCCGCAAGCATTTTAAAACAGCGGGTATGCTATAATAAAAGAAATATGGATAAAGGTGTGAAATCATGCGTGTTTTAGGGATTGATCCGGGAACGGCGATCTGCGGTTTCGGCGTCGTGGAGCGTAACGGCAGTCGGTTGCAAGTCATCGACTACGGTGTGCTGACAACGCCGGCGCATACGCCGATGCCCGATCGCCTGACGACTCTCTACCACGGCCTTGTCGACTTGATTGAAAAATATCAGCCGGAACGCGTGGGCGTGGAGGAGTTGTTTTTTAATAAAAATGTGACGACGGCCATCACGGTGGCGCAAGCGCGCGGCGTGATTTTGCTGGCGGCGCGATTGGCGGGGTTGCCGGTTTCGGAATACACGCCCTTGCAGGTGAAGCAGGGAATCGTGGGTTACGGGCGCGCGACCAAGCATCAAATGATTGTGATGACGATGCGTTTGCTCGGGATCCGTGAAAAAATTTCACCGGATGACGCGGCGGACGCGCTCGCGATCGCGATTTGCACATTATTGCAGGAACGACAAGCGGAACGCTGGGGGTTACCCAAATGATCGGTTATTTGCATGGAAAAATTACGCGTCTGGAACTGGATTGGTGCCTGTTGGATGTCGGCGGCATCGGGTATCGGTTGCGCCTTCCCGCCTCCACGCGCGAGGCCGTGGGACTCGGTGAGACGGTAACGCTGTATACTTATTTGCAGGTACGCGAAGACGCGTTGTCGCTGTACGGATTCTCGAGCGAAGCGGAATATGATTTATTTACCATGCTGATTACGGTGTCGGGCGTCGGACCGAAAGTCGCCATCGGCATTGTTTCCGCGATCGCGCCGGAAGCCTTTTTTGAAGCGATTCGGATTCGCAATAAAGCGGTGCTGATGAAGTTGCCGGGGATCGGTAAAAAATCGGCGGAACGTCTGGTGTTGGAATTGAAGGACAAAGTGCCCGCGGCGTCGGGCGCGCCGGTGGATTGGCCGGAAGACGTCGCGACAGCGCAAAGCGCGACGGGGCCGGTGGCGGAAACGGTGCAGGCTCTGGTGGGGCTCGGTTATACGGAGCAGGAAGTGCGCGGCGCGGCGGAAAAGCTGGCGGCGCAGTATCCGCAAACGGACCGCTTGCTGCGCGCGGTGTTGGCGCAACTCGGTAAAGAAAGAGGATGACGATGGCAGACGAACGGATTATCGCGCGCGAGGAAACGCCCGGCGACGGTTGGCAACAGTCGTTGCGACCGCGGCACTTGGCCGATTATATCGGACAGGAAACGCTCAAGCGCAATTTGGAAGTATATATCGCGGCGGCGAAACAGCGCGGCGAACCTTTGGATCACGTGCTTTTATACGGTCCGCCGGGGCTCGGTAAAACAACGCTGGCAGGCGTGATCGCCAACGAAATGGAGGTGCCGCTTAGGATCACGAGCGGTCCGGCGATTGAACGTCCCGGTGATTTGGCGGCATTGTTGACCAATTTGGAAACCGGCGACGTACTATTTATTGATGAAATTCATCGCCTTTCCCGCAGCGTGGAAGAGATTTTATATCCGGCGCTGGAAGATTTCGCGTTGGATATTTTGATCGGGAAAGGTCCGGGCGCGAAATCGGTTCGCATTGATTTGCCGCCGTTCACGCTGGTGGGCGCGACGACGCGCGCGGGTGCGTTGGCGGCGCCGTTGCGCGATCGTTTCGGCGTCATTCATCGCTTGGAATATTACCAACCCGGGGAAATCGAAAAAATCATTACGCGCTCGGCGCAATTATTGGGAATTGAAATGGCGCCGGAAGGGGCGGCGGAAATTGCTCGGCGTTCGCGCGGCACGCCACGTATCGCGAACCGCCTGTTGAAACGCGTGCGCGATTTCGCGCAGGTAAAAGCGGACGGCGTCATCACGTCGGAGATTGCCGATTTGGCGCTGGCGGCGATGGAAGTCGATCATGCCGGTTTGGACGCGATTGACCGCAAGGTTCTCGCGACGATTATTCGTCAGTTCGGCGGCGGTCCGGTCGGGCTCGACACCATCGCGGCCGCGGTGAGTGAAGAAACGGCGACGATCGAAGATGTGTACGAGCCGTACCTGATGCAAAATGGATTTTTACATCGCACACCGCGCGGTCGCGTGGCGACGGCGGCGGCGTACGCGCATCTGGGCATCGCGATGCCGCAACAGACGTCGGACGGCGATTTGTTTGAGGCGCGTCATGGGTAAAATGGTGATGATCCTCGGCGCCGTTTTATTTTTGATCGGCGCGTGCATGCATTTCGGCGGGCACTTTTTACCGTTGGGCAAATTGCCGGGAGATATTTCATTTACCAAGGGCAATACTACGTTTTATTTTCCGCTCGGAACATCGATTTTGCTTTCGATCGTTCTGACGCTTGTCTTACAGTTATTTACAAGGCGGTGAATTATGGTTCGATGGCAGCAATGCTGCGCGGTTATTTTGACGGGAGCGCTTCTTTTCGGCACGGCGGCGACCGTGGATGCGGCGGGCGTGAAAGGTTCGCCGGGCGCGCGTTCGCGTACGGAAAGCACGCGTGTGGTGAAAGGAGTGCCGGTGAAAAAGCCGGCGAAAGTGAAGATGGGACGTTACGAGACGCCAACGTCTCCTCGGGCAGAAGCGAAAGACAAACGGGGCGATCTCCGACAAGTCTTACCGATCACGGAAAATGAACCGGTCGTGCTGGTAGGTCTGATGCGCAACGCTCATTCACCGAAAGTGAGCATCAATGGCGCGTACACGGTGTATAACGGCACGCAAAAATGGAAAACATTCAGCAAAGGCGACACCTTGCGCATCGGCGTAAGCGCGAAATCCATTACGCTCGACGGTAAAAAAGTCGGCGAAACGGTGTATATCCGACCGGAAGGGTTCGCGCTGGTCGCGGTGGACGGCAACGAATATCGTGGCGCGCTGAAATTGATTCGGACGCCGGGGCATGACGGCGTGACGGTGATCAATGAAGTCGGCATGGAAGAGTATCTCTACGGCGTCGTGCCGCGTGAAATGTCGGCGTCGTGGGAGCCGAACGCATTGCGGGCGCAAGCGGTGGCGGCTCGCACGTACGCGCTCAATCATAAAAATAATTACGCGTCGCAGGGGTTTGACGTCTACGACACTATCGTTTCGCAAGTGTACGGCGGCGTCGCGGCGGAAGCTCCGGAATCCACGCAAGCCGTCAATGATACGGCGGGCGAAGTGATTTTGTACAAAGGCGAACCGATTGACGCGGTATTTTGTGCGCATTCGGGCGGCTACACGGAAGACAGTGAAAATGTCTGGGATAATTTCGTGCCCTACTTGCGCGCGGTCAGTGAGCCGTTGAACGATTTCACCAAACAACGCTGGGAAAAAGAAATTTCGCTCGCTGATTTGGAGAGCGCGCTGGCGGCCTACGGTAAAGATGTCGGCAAAATTAAGAATATTAAATTGTCCAAGCTGAAAAAAGCGCCGGTGAAAGCGTTTGACCGAACTGTTTCGGGACGCGTTCGCACCTTGCAGATCGCCGGTAAAAAACAGGCGGTGGCGATCAGCGGCAACCGTTTTCAGCAGATGTTCGACTTGCGAAGCACGATGTTCGATATCGTCAAAGGCAGCAAGAACGATCGCTTGAAAATTATCGGTTACGGGTATGGCCACGGCGTCGGCATGTCCCAATGGGGCGCGCAGATCATGGCGCAGCAAAAGCCGCGTGATCCGCATCATTATCGGGAAATTTTACGACACTTCTATACGGGTGTCACCATTGAAAAAATGTATTGAAACGAAGGTCAGATATGAACGTCAGTGAATTTAATTATGATTTGCCGGAGGAGCTGATCGCGCAAACTCCGGTCGAGCCGCGCGACACGTCGCGACTGCTCACTTTGGATCGTCAAACGGGCGCTACGAAACAGGGAACATTTCGGGATATTTTAGCAGACGTGCGCCCCGATGACGTGTGGGTTTTTAATAATACGCGCGTCATTCCGGCGCGGCTTTACGGTAAACGGCCGACGGGCGGCAGGGTGGAAGTCCTGCTGCTGCATCCGCTGGGCGAAGACCGTTGGGAAGTGTTGGTGCGGCCGGGCAAAAAAGCGTTGCTGGGCACGGCGCTTACCTTTGACGCCGGCGTGACGGCGACGGTGGAAGATCGCACGGACTTTGGCGGACGCGTTTTGAAGTTTACTTATGACGGCGATTTTTATGAACGCTTGGACGAAATCGGCGAAATGCCGTTGCCGCCGTACATTCACGAGCGCTTGCAGGATCGGGAACGGTACCAGACCGTGTACAGTAAAACGCCGGGGTCGGCGGCGGCGCCGACGGCGGGATTACATTTCACGCCGGAAGTGCTGGAAGAAATCGCCGCGCGCGGCGCGACCGTTTGCTACGTCACGTTGGATGTCGGACTGGGCACGTTTCGGCCGGTTTCGGTGACGCAGATCGAAGCGCATCACATGCATTCGGAAACGTATAACGTGAGTGAAGAAACGGCGCGGCTGATTAATGAGGCGAAACGGGCCGGACGGCGGATCGTCGCGGTCGGCACGACGTCGGTGCGCACGCTGGAGGCGGCGGGGCAAAGCGGCGTTGTGAAAGCGGGAAGCGGCGCGACGGAACTTTTTATTTATCCGGGGTATGAGTTTAAAATCGTCGACGCGATGGTGACTAATTTCCATTTGCCGCAGTCGACGCTTTTGATGATGATTTCCGCGTTTGCCGGTAAAGACCATGTGCTCGCCGCTTATCGGGAAGCGGTCGCGGCGAAGTATCGGTTCTTCAGTTTCGGCGACGCGATGTGGATACGGTAGGTGGAATATGGCGGTTATTACCTATGAATTAGTACATGAAGACGCGCAAACCGGCGCGCGCGCCGGTCGCATCCACACGCCGCACGGAAGTTTTGACACGCCGATGTTCATGCCGGTGGGCACGCAGGCGACGGTCAAAACATTGTCGCCGGAGGAAGTGGCGGAAACCGGCGCGGGCATTATTTTAAGCAACACGTATCATTTGTTTTTGCGTCCCGGCACGGAATTGATCAAAGAGGCCGGGGGCCTGCATCAGTTTATGAAGTGGCCGCGCGCGATGCTCACCGACAGCGGCGGCTTCCAGGTGTTCAGCTTGGGCGCGATGCGCAAGATCAAAGAGGAAGGCGTTTATTTCCGTTCCCATATCGACGGATCCAAGCAATTTTTGTCGCCGGAAGTGGCGACGCGCGCGCAGATGGATCTCGGGGCGGATATCGCGATGGCCTTTGATGAATGCATTCCGTATCCGGCGGACTACGAGTACGCCAAGCAGTCGACGGAACGCACGACGCGCTGGGCGAATCGTTGTCTGGAAGTGCATGAGCATCCGGCACAAGGCATGTTCGGGATTATTCAGGGCGGCATGTATCGCGACCTGCGGTCGCAAAGCGCGCGGGAGATCACGGCGCTTCCGTTTGACGGTTTCGCGATCGGCGGTTTAAGCGTCGGCGAGCCGCACGATCTGATGTATGAAATGCTGGACTACACGACGCATCTGATGCCGCGCGATAAGGCGCGCTACCTGATGGGCGTGGGCACGCCGGATTGTCTCGTGGAAGGGGTGGCGCGCGGCGTCGACATGTTCGACTGCGTCTATCCGACACGCGTCGCGCGTAACGGCATGGCGATGTTGAAAACGGGCCGGCTGAATATTAAAAATAAACAGTTCGAGCGCGATTTTTCACCGCTGGACGAAGAATGCGACTGCTACGCGTGCCGCCATTATACGCGGGCGTACATTCGCCACTTGTACAAAGCGGAAGAAATTTTCGCGTTCCGTCTGCTTTCCGTGCACAATATCCATTTCCTGCAGAGTTTCATGCGCGGTTTGCGGGAAGCGATTTTGGAAGATCGGTTCGGCGATTTTCAGCGTGATTTTTGGGCGCAGTGGCAACGCTAGAAAAAGATGCGCGTAAGATTTTCGCAGAGCCTTTGAATATGATAAAATAAATAAGATAAGATACGATTAAGGAGGTGCAAATATGCAACAATTTATGCCGTTAATTAATGCCGCATGGCCGTTTTTGTTGATGATCGCCATTTTTTATTTCTTACTGTATCGTCCGCAGAAACGGGAAAAGTCCGAACGTAAGCTGTTTTTAGAACGTCTCGGTCGCAACAGCAAGGTGATTACCGTCGGCGGACTGTATGGTACTGTAAAGGCGATTAAAAATGAATGGGTCCTTTTACAGATCGCTCCGAAAGTGGAAATTAAAGTAGCCAAAGCGGCGATTCATAAATTCCAATCGGAAGAAAAAGAAGAACCGGTCGCTAAAGAAGTCGAAGCAGAGCAGGAAGCGGCCAACCGTGATGCCTGAAATGACAGCGGCGCAAGCGCAGAAAAAAGCGTTGCGCCGTCCTCTTTTGGAACAACGGCAACACTTCGAGCCCGCTTCCGTCAGCCGCGCCATTTGCGAGCGCATCACGGATTCCGCGATGTTTCGCGACGCGAATGTTGTTTTCGGATATTTGGCGATGTCGCAGGAAATCAATATTGATCCGGTGCTTAGCGCCGCGCTCGCTCAAGGGAAAACCGTTGCCGTGCCGAAACTCACGGCCACGCTCGGCATCATGGACGCGGTCGAGCTGACTTCATGGGAAGATTTGGCGCTGAACCGCTGGGAGATTCGCGAACCGCGCGCCACCGCGGTGATGGATCCGAGGGAATTCGACTTGGTGTTGGTTCCCGGCTTGGCATTCACACGCAACGGAGCGCGCCTGGGCATGGGCGGCGGTTACTATGACCGCTGGCTGGTACATACAAATGCAAAGACACTCGGTATTTGCACCGAGGCCTTTCTCGTCACGCAGATTCCGCTTACGCCGAACGACGTAACGGTAGATGCGGTAGTCACGGAGACCGCCTGGTACACCGCGAGGTGACCGGCGGGGAGGGAGAATAAGTTTTGCGTATCAATGAGTTGTTAAAATTTTTATTGGCGATCGCTGTCATCATCGGCCTCTTTGTTTTCAAAGTAGGCGACTTGGCGGGATCGATCAAACAGGGCTTGGATCTGCAAGGCGGCACGCATATCGTGCTGGAAGCGAAAGATATGCCCGCACACGCCGTTACCGATCAGGACGTGGAACAGGTCGTCAAGATCATGGAACGTCGTATCAATGAAATGGGTTTGACCGAACCGATCATTCAGCGCGAAGGTTCGCGTCGTATCATCATCGAACTGCCGGGCGAACGCGATCCGGAACAGGCGATCAAAACGATCGGCAAGACGGCGATCCTGCAGTTCAAAGACGAGGACGGCAATGTCCGCCTTTCGGGTGAAGATCTGGCGACAGCGAAAGAAGAATTGGGACAGGGAAATAAACCTTTAGTCGCCATCGAATTTAATGATCAGGGCGCGAAAAAATTCGGCGATCTGACCACGCAAAATGTCGGTCGTCATATCGCGATCGTATTGGACGGCGAAGTCCTGACAAATCCGGTCGTGAACGAACCGATCTTAGGCGGTAAAGCAGTCATCACCGGTAACCGTTCGCTGGAAGAAGCCAAAGACTTGGCGATTCTTTTGCGCAGCGGCGCGTTGCCGGTTAAAGTCGACGTTATGGAAGTTCGTACCGTCGGACCGTCGCTCGGTCAGGACTCCAAAGATAAGAGCGTCATGGCCTTCGCGATCGGCCTTTCGTTGATCACTCTTTTCATGCTTTTGATTTATCGCGTGAACGGGTTTATCGCCAATGTGGCGTTGCTCGTCTATGTTTTGTTATTGCTTTTGATTTTAAAATTACTGCATGCGACACTGACCCTACCGGGCATCGCGGGTATCATTCTTTCCATCGGTATGGCGGTCGACGCGAACATTCTGATTTTCGAACGCTTTAAGGAAGAAATCGTGGCCGGTAAAGTATTGCGTCTGGCGATTCAGGCCGGTTTCAAACGCGCGTTCGCGACGATTTTCGACGCGAATATGACGGTTATGATTACCGCGCTGATCCTGTTCGTTTTGGGCAGCGGCACGATTAAAGGTTTCGCGATTACGCTCGGTTTGGGCGTGCTCGTCAGCATGTTCACGGCGATCACCGTCAGTCGAACGCTGCTGATGATGCTCATCAACGCCAACATTGTGCATAATCCCTGGCTCTTCGGAGCGCGGAAAGGGGGCTATGCCAAATGAATTGGAAGTGGAATGTAGTCAGCTATCGTAAAATTTGGTTTACATTCTCGACCCTGCTTGTCATTCCCTGCATCATCGCGATCGCGATGTTCGGTTTCAACTGGGGCATTGATTTCACCGGCGGCACGATTATCGACCTGAATTTCGCGCAGCTCGTGACGGTCGCGCAAGTGCGTGAGGCGGTCACCGACGACGGTCTCGGCGCCAGCACGATCCAGCTTTCCGGCAATGTCGACAGCGAATCGGGTCACGATGTGATGATTCGCACGCATAACCTGTCGGCGGAAGAAACGAATGCGGTCGTAGCTCATGTGCAACAAAAATTGGGCGATGTCGATGTGAATCGTATCGAATCGGTCGGCGCGGTCATCGGTTCGGAAGTGACTGAACACGCGCTGATCAATTTGCTGGTCGCTTTCGCCGCGTTGATCGCGTACATCTCCTATCGTTTTGAATACCGGATCGGCATTTCCTGTATCATCGCGATTACGCACGATATCTTAGTCGTGCTGGGCACATTCGCATTGTTCCAGCTGGAAATTGACGCGTCATTCCTGGCGGCGATTTTGACGGTTATCGGCTACTCGATGAACGAATCGGTCGTTATTTTCGACCGCGTCCGCGAAAACTTGCGCACGCATCGCAAAACGGATTCGTACGAAACGCTCGCGAATGACAGTATTAAGCAAAGTATTACGCGCAGTTTCTACACATTGACGACGGTTTTGTTCGCGGTCGGCTCGCTGTATTTCTTCGGCGGCGAGACCACGAAAAACTTCGCGCTTGTCATGCTGGTGGGTTTCATCAGCGGCGCGTATTCGTCTCTGTGCATCGCGACCTCGTTGTGGGTGGTATGGCGCAACTATGACGGCAAAAAGCATCATAGCGTACGCACGAAAAACGCGTAACGTGAAAAGATCCCGAGTTTTCGGGATCTTTTTTATTGCGGGATTAGCGGTTGTGCTCGCTGGAGTATTTTGAATTTTCACCGATTACTTTGGATATGGCAGTTTTCAAAAAGGTTTTGCCGTGCGTGAGAGTCTCGGTGTTGAAATGCATATCCGGCAACTGAAAAAAAGGACTGCGGGAGTCTTTTTAAGCTCGTCAAACAGCGAGGAAAAGGTCGCGTCGCTACAGCGAAAAATCTCCTTGACTTTTTATTTTCGTGAGATAGTATAAAAATATAATAGACGAAAATTTATGTTGCGAATAAAGGAGCAGCGACGACATGACGGCGCAGGAGATGGCAACACCTAAGACAGCGGTGCACGCATTACTGACGCAAGCAGTGGCTGACGGCGCGAGCGATGTGCATTTTGAACCGCAAGAGAACGAGCTGCGCGTGCGTTTTCGCATTCACGGCAAACTTTGGGAAACAACGCAACTCCCCGGGACTTTTGCGCCCTCGGTGGCGAATTATATCAAAGCGCTGGCGCATATGAATATGGCGGAAAAACGATTGCCCTTAGATGGCAGTTGCACTTTTGAAACCGGTAACAGGAAATATGATTTACGTATTTCTTCGTTACCGGTTTTTTATGGTGAAAAAATAGTGATTAGAATTTTAGGTAATCCGCTATTTGTGCCGCAACTGGAAAGGCTCGGCCTGTTGCCGGCGGCGCAGTCGCTGTTGGTTCGCGAATTGCGACGCAGCGCGGGACTGATCGTGGTTGCCGGCGCCACCGGAACGGGCAAAAGCACCACGCTGGCGGCGGCACTCGCCTTTTTGAATGACAGCGCGCGCAATTTGGTCTCGATTGAAGATCCGATTGAATATCATTTGCCCGGCGTGAATCAAGTGCAAGTGAATGAACAAAGCGGACTCACATTCGCCAAAGGACTGCGCAGTATTTTGCGCCAAGATCCCGATGTGATCGCCGTTGGCGAAATTCGCGATCGTGAAACGGCGGAAATCGCGATTCGCGCGGCACTGACAGGTCACCTGGTGTTGTCCTCGATGCACGCCAATACGGCGGCGGAAATACCGTTGCGTTTTGTGGAAATGGGAATCGCGCCGTATCTTGTGGCGGCGTCGCTGACGCTGGTGATTTCGCAACGTTTGCTGCGTCTTTTATGTCCCGCGTGCAAACAACCTTACCGTGGCGTTACGCCATGGGTTGAGGAGAGTGCCGATAACGCTTTATTTACGCGCGGCGGTTGCGAGCAATGCCACGCGACCGGCTATGCCGGACGGACAGGTATTTTTGAAATGTTGCCGCTGGATGAGCGCATTAAAAATCAACTGGCGTTGCCGGAAGGTGTTTCCGGGTTACGTTCGTTGTGCGGCAGTTTGACGCGCTTTCCGCTCGCGGAGCAGGTTCGTGAGATGATCGAGAAAGGCGAGGTAGGTGTAGAGGAGGCGGCTTTTTTTGCGAGTTAATTGGCAGGCGGATTGGTTGGCTCAGGCGTTACAACGCCAGGCGAGTGATATTCACCTGACTCCGGGAGAGCCGATTTATTATCGGCGGGAAGGACGACTGGAAAACAGCGGAGATATCATCAGCGAAGCGGTGTGGGATGCCTGGTGCGCTCATTTTTTAACAGCAGATGAGCAAACCAGCCTGCGTTCCGAACGTCATCTTGATATTGTTTGCCGTGAAAATCGACCGCTGCGCTTTTCTTTCTTTTTCGCCGGTGGCAAACTTTGCGCCGGCGTGCGAATTTTGTACGGTTTGGACGATTTACCGGCGGATCCCGATCCGGCGCTTTTGGCGGATGCCGCCGCGTTAAATGAGGGCTTGGTGCTGATCGGCGGCGCGACCGGCAGCGGCAAAACGACGGCGTTATTGCATGTTTTGGCGCAAATGAATGAACGGTTTTCGCGGCATGTGATTACGCTGGAAGATCCGCCGGAATTATATTTACCCGCCGGCCGTTGTCTGATTCGTCAACGCGCTGTCGGCACGGACGTGGCGGATTTCACGAGCGGCGTGTGGGAAGCGTTACGAGCGGATCCGGATGTGTTGGTCATCGGTGAATTGCGTCATCCGGAGACGATTCACGCGGCGTTGACGGCGGCGGAGACCGGTCACCTCGTGTTGGCTACCGTACACAGCGCAACACTGCCCGCCATGATCGGGCGGATGGTGCACGCGTTCCCCGCGGCGGCGCAAACGCAAGTGCGGTACCAAATCGCTGCGACATTGCGGCTGGCTGTCGCGCAGCGTCTGCTTCCGGTCGGCGCGCGCCGCGTATTATTGCGTTCGTACGCGTGGTGGACGCCGGCTTTGTCACGTTTGGTGCGTGACGGCAAAGAGGCGCAATTGAACGGTTATTTACAAACGGGCGGTGTGCAGGCGCAAACATTTGCGCAGGCGCTGCAACGCGCGCGGCAAATGCTTTCCGCCGACGAAAAAGACGATCTTGAGGAGCAATGGCGGCAATGCAGCGATACCACTATATAGCATTGGATGAGGCGCAACATTTGCGGCGCACGGGCTGGATTGAAAGCGCTTCTGAAGACGACGCGGCGGCGTTGCTGCGGGCGCGTTCCTGGTATGTGGTTCGTTTGCGCCGCGGCAATGCGTGGGAACAAATTTCGCAACGAAAACTCGGGGCGCGCACCTTGGCGCTTTTTACCCAACAGTGGGCGACATTGTTGCGCGCCGGGATTGACGTGTTGACGGCGCTGCGCTTGCTGAGTGAAACGGGTCCGCCCCGCTTGCAACAAGCGTTAACCGATGTCAGCGCGGCGGTGGAGACGGGTGACACGTTGCGGCAAGCCTTGCAAACGGCGCGCGCTTTCCCGCCGCTACTGATCGCGCTGGTGGAAGCGGGCGAAGCGGCCGGCGTGCTGGCGGAGAATTTAACATACGCTTCGCTTTATTATCGCAATCAGTTAAAACTGCAGCGTTTGCGTCGGGAGGCGTACAGCTATCCGTTGCTGGTGATGCTTGCGGGATTATTAGTCGGCGGGATTTCCGTGATTTGGATTTTGCCGACTTTTGCGAACCTGTTCGCCGATCTCGGCGCGCAGCCGTCGGCGGTGACGCAAACGGTACTAACGACGGCGCAATGGTTTCATTCCCATGTGCTTTTGATCGCGCTCGCGCTGTTTCTGGTTTTGGGTGTGATCGTCGCGCTGGCCATGACGCCGACCGGACGAATGGTTGTCGCGCGCCAAGCGGATCGTTTTACTTTATTTCGCGCGCCTATGTACGCGCGCATGGCGCAGGTGCAGGCGCTTTTGTTAAAAAGCGGTTTGGATCTTGCGGAGACATTGCGTCTGACGGCGGCGGTGACTAATCCGCTATACCGGGAACGCTTGCTTACCGCTCGCACCGCCGTGCGCAACGGTCGCGCGTTGGAGACGGCGCTGCAAGCGGCGGACATCACCGCGCCGGTGTATCTTCACATGGTGCGCGTGGGCACGGAAAGCGGACGTTTGGAGGAACTCTTGGCGGAGACAGCCGCGTATTACGAAGAGGAAAGCGCGCGCAGCTGGGAACAGTTGAAAACATGGTTGGGCCCGGTGCTTTTGTTGGCGACGGGATTGTGGGTAGGATTTTTAATGTACAGCATTTTACTGCCGATTATCGATGTGGTAACGGCTCCGATGTAGAAAGGATGATTTCCATGCAAAGAACGAAACAACGCAAACATGCCGGTTTTACTTTGATCGAATTGTTAATTGTAATTGCCATCATCGGGATTTTGGCGACGGTTGTTATACCGAAGTTCGGCGGCGCGGCGGATCGCGCCAAAGTGGCGAAGATTCAAGCGGATTTGCACAGTGTCGGAACGGCGGTGGCGATGTACCAGGTGGACACGGGCAAATACCCGAGTTCCCTGGACGAATTGGTAAATACGACCGACGCGGGCAAAGGGTACTTGGAAGCGGTTCCGAAAGCGCCGGATGATGAAAGCTACGACACGAGCAAACTGGCGACGAAGGGAGAAGTCACGTATAGCTATAAAGGCACGACATACTCCTCGCACGGCGGACCGAGCGGCAAATGACGCTGACCGCGGTCGGCGTTTTGCTGTGGCCCTGTCTCGCGGGACCCTGCATATGGCGTTGGGCGGAAGCGTATCGAAGGCGTTATGCCGCGGAGTGGGCCGAGCCTTTTACGCCGCGTCGCGGGTTAACGCGCGCGGAATGGGGCTTCGGTTTTTTAGCGGCGCTGAGCCTATTGCCCGGTCTGAATGCCGGGCGTTCGCTCATCGGCACGTTGGTACTGTGCGGACTGAGTTTGCTCGCCGCGCTTTGTGACGCGCGCTATGGCGTGCTGCCGAGGCGACTTTCACTTTTGCTTTTTCTGGCAGGCGTCGCGGAAAGCATCGTTGCGGGACATTTTCTGAGTGCATTGACGGCAAGCCTTTTAGCGGTTGTCGCGGCCGGCGTTTTATACGGACTCGCGCGCGGCGGCATGGGACAGGGCGACATTTGGTATTACGCGGCGCTCGCCGCTTGGTTGTCGCCGCTGCAAACGTTTTTACTGCTGTGGCTGGCGGCGCTCTTGGGGGCGTGCTTCGGCATCCTTTGCCGCGGATTTTCTTCCCGCCGTCAGGCAATTCCGTTCGGACCTTTTTTGACGTTGGCGGTCGGCTTAGCGACACCGGTAGGAAGTTGGCTGGGTTATGGATAAACAATCAAATCGCGGTTATTTGCTCTGGGAAATGCTGGTGGCGATCGCTTTAGTGGGGACCTTTACCGCCTGGTCCGCCGTAGAGTATGCGGCGTTTCAGGATCGGCAGGCTTTATTGCGAGCGACCTCGGCGCTTTGCGCCGCTATCCATCAGACGCAAGCGCTCGCGCAACAAAACCGCGGCGCGCAAAGCAATATGCCGACCCTGCATCTCAATGTCGATCATCGCCCGGCGATGTACTACGTAACGGCGCAAAATAAGCGTATCGGTCAACGCGCCGTCTTGCCGGAGGGGATTTCATTCAGCGCGGGGCAATCCAAGCTGGTCCAGTTTCAAAGCAACGGCCGACCGATGCAAAGTTACCGCGGAAACTACCAAATCGTTTTGGAAAATCGTCATCATGAACGTAAAAAAATTATCATCAGCGCACAGACAGGGCGGGTACGCGTGCAATGAAAACAAAATCGCGAGGCTTTATTTTTCCGGAAGTTCTTTTCTTAATTCTGATTATGACGGTGGTCGGCGGAACGCTCGCCGCCACCGTTTTGGGCGCGGTGCATAACGCGGCCGACGGTCGGGAGCAAACGGAGCGGGCGGCGCTGTTGCAGGAGGCGGCGGAAAAATTGAAATACGCCTACCTGGTCGACGGCGCGCCCGCCGGTTACAGCGTTACCGAAGAATACAATGCGCATCCCTTTACGATCGATGTCGTCGGTACAGAGGCGGCGGAGTCGGGCGTTTACGGTTATGAAATCACGGTCAGCGGTTCACGAGGCGCGGATGCGGTGACGCTTTGGCTGCCGCGAGGAAACACACATGCGTAAACACGCTGGCTATATTCTTTGGGAGCTTTTGCTGGCCCTGTTGCTCTGCGGACTGTTGAGCGCGGCATTGGCGCCGCGGGTGCGCGGCGTGTTGCAAACCTTTCAGCGACTTGGGACGGAACTTAAAATCAGCGAGGACAGCCGGTTCATTTTAGGAACGCTGGACAGCTATTTGTGGTCCGGCACGTCGCAAACAAGACCGGGACGAAAGAATCAATACGTTTTTGTGACGCCGAATCATTTGCGACACGCTTTTTACGCGAGCGGCGCGCTTTATCTGGAATTGAAAAACGGGCAGCGCCAGCCGATGACGGAAGCGGGCGACGGCACGGCCAACCGGCCGCGATTTCTTCCGGGAAAAGAAGACGGTGACAAAATGTTTGCGGTGGACGATCAAGGCCTTGTGACGGCGCAATTTACCTGGGTATACGGCGCGCGTCAACAGACGTACCGCACGGCGGTTTTGCCGTACGCGCAGTGGTACCGCGTGGGAGAGACCTATGTCGTGCGCTGAATCGCACCGCGGCAGCGTGCTCCTTTGGTGGTGCGTCGCGCTATGCGGACTGCTGACGCTTGCCGGGCTTGTGTTGCAGCAGGCATCTGCGGTGCGTACGGCGAGCGCGTATACCGTGACGGGCCTGCAAACTCGCTACGTCGCGGAAAGCGGGCTGAACTGGGCACTCGGACGTTGCGCCGCTCAAGGACTGCCTGACAATGTGGTGACGAAAGAGCTGGCGGTTCGCGACGGCTATCAAAATCGCGTGACGGTGGATCCGCAGGGCACGCGGGCGACGATTACCAGCGTCGCCGTGCACGATGCGGAACGAATCACGCTTGTCATTAAAATTAACTGCGTACCGAAAGGAGAAGGCAAATGGGAAATTGGCGTCAGCGAATGCAGAAGCTGACCGGCGCGGGTAAACGAATATTTGCCTCCTCGCCGTTGCCATTTTTGGCATGGGAAGGTGACGGTTTATTGTGCGTGCGGGAAAAAGCCAGCGGACCGGCGCAGTGGATTTGGTTGCCGCATGCCGCCGATGACTTGGAGGAAACGCGGCGAGCGCTGACGGAAACATGGCATGTGCCGCTGCATACGGTGGTGATGACGGCATCTCCCGCGGCGGTGCGGTATAAAACGGTGGCAATGGGAGCGCTCAATGAACGTGAGTTGCGAGAAATGCTGCGCTGGGAAGGCGAACGTTTCTTTCCGGATGTAGCGGTTCCATGGATCGGCACGCGTTCGGTTCCGTTGACGGAGGAGCGCGTTCGTGTCCTGATGGCGGCGATGACGTCTGACGCGGCGCCCGACGAGCGCTTGGCGGCATTGGGCGTGGAACACGTGATCGTAGTTCCGGAAATCGTCGCGCTGGGGGAAGCGCTGGCGGACTCCGCGGGAACGGTTTACTGCGCCGCTTCCCAAATGGTGGCGGAGTATCACGAGCGCGTGTGGACGGATTGGCGTCCGAATACGATCGCCGCAACGCATTCCGACGCGTCCGCGCCTGAAGATGAAGCCATCTACGTGCATGGCGCGGGCGCGGCGAGTGATGTCGGCGCGACTCGACCTTGGCCCGCGACCATTCCCGCGGAACTGCTCGGGGATACGCCTTCGCCATGGCGTGATGTCGCGTACCTGCCGGCAGCCGCCGCGCGAGCGGCGCAACGGCCGGAGAATGCCGCGCTTTGCCAAACGATTCGTTTAGAAAATCCCGCGCCGCACCTCGCGCCGTCTTGGTTTCGACTCGCGTTGGCGGGAAGCCTCTGTATTCTGGCGCTCGCGTTCGGGTATGCGGTATTTCATTACACCATGTATCAAAAAGAAATGAGCGCGTTACAAAACGAAACGACGGTCGCTCAACTGTCGGCACTGCGCACGCAGGCAGCCGCGTATCAGACGGCGGTACACGATCGGCAAGAACATGAGCGAACGCGCTTAACGGCAAGCAAACTGCTGCTCGTGATTTGCGACTCCTGTCCCGCCGATGTGACGCTGACGGAAATTCGCACAGAAAATGAGGACATTATTGTCACCGGAAATTTTCAGTCGGGCGCGCCCTTACATGATTGGAGTGAATATTTAAGCGCTCGTCTGGAACGACCGGTACGAAGTAAAATCGATCGTCATGTAGCGGCGGCGCATACTTTTACGCTGTGGCTGGGTCATGCGGAGGAGGAAGCTAATGCCATCCGTCACTAAATATCCTTTGCTGCTGTTGGCGGTACTCTGGCTACTGACTGTCGGCGCGTTCGGCGGCGGATACCACTGGCAAACGCGGAGCGCGGACGCTATCCGAGCAGAAGCGGCGCAGGCGCATGAAATCGAACGACTGACAGCCCAGCTGGCACAACAGGAACGATATCAAAAAGAAGCCGCGCGAATGATCGACTGGGAAGCGGACGCGATCCGGGCGCACGTGCAAATGGAAAGCAGCGAAGAGATTCCTTCTGCGGACGAGACCAAGCAATGGAAGATGACATTGGTCGGCGATTATTTTAATTTGCTGGAACTATTTGCCGCATGGGAAGGCCACCCGCACGCGACGGAAATCACGCTGATGAAAATGGCGCCGCTCAGTCAATCGGTTTGTCGCGCGGAAATTCTCGTTCGTCAAACCGCACCCGTAAAAAACTCACATTGAACTCTTTAGGAAAATTAAACGCAAGAAGTCAAATAGATGTAGTATAATATAAGGACATGGTGGAAAATACCACTTATTTATATTAAACACTTGTGAACAGATTTTACGGGAAGGATTTACACTATTTATGGAAACGAGTTTAACGGCGGAACAACGTTACGCGACAGAGCAACGCTTACTTTGGCAGTCGGCGGGTCTGATGGGTCTGATTGCCGTCGCGGCGACCTGGTTCGGCCTGCTCACGAACTCGCATGCTATTTTGATTGACGGGATTTTCTCGTTTGTGGCAGTCATTATTAAGATTTTAATGATCATGACTTCGCGTCTGACAACGAGGGAATCGAGCAAAAAATTTCAATTCGGATATTGGCAGTTTGAACCGCTCGTGCTCGCGGCAGAAGGCGGCTTCACGCTGATCATTGTTGTCTACGCGTTTTTGAACGGCATGATCAGTCTTTTCAGCGGCGGCAATGAGATGAACTTCGGCTTGGCGATTATTTACGCTTTGACGTTCACGTTTGCCAACATGGGGTATTATCTCTATGTGCATCGAGTAAATCGGAAACTGAAATCCAGCCTGATTCATTTTGACAATATGAGCTGGCTCGTCGATGCCTGTTTCGCCGCCAGTTTGTTTATCAGTTTCGGCTTGGCCTACCTGCTTGAACAAACATCGTATGCGCATTACGGGGTATACGTCGACCCGGTGATACTAATCATTTTGTCATTGACCATGCTGCCGGTTGCGCTCAATATTCTGGGACCTGCGGTAAGGCAGGTACTCGGCATGGCGCCGGAGGGTTTGCATGAAAAAGTTCATGAAGTGATGGACGATTTCATGGTCCGCTACCGTTTTAAGGACTACGTGAGTTCCGTGCAAAGGTACGGCAAAATCGTCTTTATTGATATCGATATTTTAATTCCGAAAAATTACCCGATCCAGGAGGTGGGAGATCTCGACCGTATTCGTGATGAGATTGATAAGGCCCTGGGCGGTAAATCGGTACGCAAGTGGCTGACCATTACCTTTACTACCAGCCGTCGTTGGATGGCGCAAGATTATGAGCTGTTGGAGGAGGAAGACGAATGAGTACTGTACCGTTTCGCGATATCCTGCTCGCTGGCGCCGCCGGAGATGCGATTGGCTACGTTGTTGAATTTGACGACGTGGAAACGATCAAAGAAAACTACGGTCCGCACGGTTTGCGCGGTCCTTTGAGCTTAGACGGCTCGGGTGAATGGTTGATTTCTGACGACACGCAGATGACGCTTTTTACCATTGATGGCATCTTCTGGTCGCGGCAGCGCGGGGATGCTTTGACGAAAGGTCTCTACCGTTCGTACATGCGCTGGTACTACATGCAAACGGGAGAAGAACCTCGGCGCGGGCAAAAAAGCTGGCTCAAAAAACAACCTTACGAAACGACGTATAATTTAGCGAAAGATCATCGTTTGCAAGAGCGGCGTCATCCCGGTATGACCTGCCTTACGGCATTGCGTGATCCGGCGGACCGCAGCATGACGCAGCCGCTTAACGACAGCAAGGGCTGCGGCGGTATCATGCGTGTGGCGCCGATCGGTTTATATTTTCACGGCGATCCGGAAGCCGCTTATGAGAACGGCTGCGCTTGCGCCGCGATTACCCACTCGCATCCGTCGGGATATATCGCCGCCGGCGCGATGGCGTCGTATCTGGCCTTGCTTTGCGACGGACACACATTGCGGCAGGCGGGAAAAGTCGTCAAGGAAATATTGCGCGTAAAAGAAAACGCAGATGAAGTATATGACGCTATCGTGGCCGCAGAAAAAGCAGCGGCTAACGTACCTGCATTGCGTAAAAAAGCCGGAGCCGATGATTGGTGGTACTATTTGCCGGGGCTGGAAGCACTCGGCGAAGGTTTCGTGGCCGAAGAAACCTTGGCGATTGCATTGTATTGCGCGTTGGCCTATTCCGGTTCGCGATACGCCGTGTTGGCGGCGCTGAATCACGGCGGTGATTCGGATTCAACGGCCGGCATTTGCGCGCAATTGGTTACAGCGGAAGCTCGGCGTAATCGGATTCCGGAAGAATGGTTGGAGCATTTGGAATGTCGTGATATTATCATCGACATGGCCGATCGACTGGAAAAAATAAGTTTTGAAGAAAAGGCTTGACACCGGAAAAAAGAGATGCTATTATAATCAAGTCGCATGAAGCGACGCGGTTCTTTGAAAACTGAACAATGCAAAGAATTAACGCCAATGTGCTGGTCTGATATACAGACCCGAGTCAATTACAAAAAGTCCTTGGCAACAAGGCAACAAATGAGCAATCAAACTATCATGGAGAGTTTGATCCTGGCTCAGG
>NZ_JAHAJN010000015.1 GCF_018372215.1 Negativicoccus succinicivorans
CGCTCGCAACCGATTTCGTGTGCAGCTTTGACGAGAATACAATTGAGTTTGGAAATAAAAGCATACAAACGCTATTGAAAATCATTTTCATAAATGGTATAATATGCAAGAATCAGTTCTGAACTCGAACAAAGGTCGGCTGTATTATATCTTTACCTCTCTCAAACTATCGCCGCAAGGCGGGGCGGACTTTGCTCCGACGTTCGGGAAAATAAAGGAGGACATGTATGAAAATTAGTTGGAAACAGATCGCGACAGGTATGCTTGCGGTGATGATGTTGGTGTTGGTCGGTTGTGGCGGTACCAAAGATGATACGCATGCGGCCGCTCCGGGCAAATTAAAAGTGGTAGCGACGACGACGATGCTCGCGGATTTGAGCCGTCAGATCGGTGGCGATGCGGTAGAAGTAACCGGCTTAATGGGGCCGGGGGTGGATCCGCATTTGTATCAAGCCAGCGCCGGGGATGTCAAAGTGATGACGGATGCCGACGTCGTTGTATATAACGGCTTGCATTTGGAAGGTAAGATGGGTGAAATCTTCAGTAAGCTGAAACAGGATAAAAAGGCTACTATTTGTGTAGCAAACAACTTAGATCCGTCGACATTGCTTCAATATGAAGATGATGACGGAGTGCAGGCTACCGACCCGCATATCTGGTTTGACGTGAAGAACTGGATGCTGGCGGCGGAAGAAGTGTGCAAAGGATTGGTCGCGAAAGATCCGGCACACAAAGATTTGTACAAAGCCAATTATGAAAAATATTTGGCAGAGCTGAAAAAAGCGGACGAATATGTGGCCAAACGTGCCGCGGAAATCCCGCAGGAGCGTCGCGTTCTCGTCACGGCACATGACGCATTCCAATACTTTGCTCGGGCGTACGGATTTACGGTCAAAGGTTTACAGGGGGTCAGCACGGAAGCGGAAGCAGGCGCGATTGACGTTCGTGAACTGTCCGACTTCATCGTGACGCACCAGATCCGTTCGATTTTCGTCGAATCATCCGTTCCGCATAAAACCATTGAGGCGGTGCAGGAAGCTTGCAAGGCAAAAGGTTGGGACGTAAAGATCGGCGGCGAATTGTATTCCGATTCGTGCGGCGCGCCGGGTACTCCGGGTGGCGATTATATCGGTATGGTCAAAGAAAATATCGATACTATTGTTACGGGCCTGAAATAATATCGACGGCGGGTGCGGAGAGAGCGCCCGCCTTTTTGTTATTAAGATACATGAAGGGGGATTCATATGGAGTGGGCGGTAGAAGTCGAGGACATGACCGTTGCCTATGATGAACGACCGGTTCTTTGGGATGTGGATATGCAGATTCCGAAAGGATCGCTCGCGGCGATTGTCGGGCCGAACGGTGCGGGAAAATCGACGTTGATCAAGGCGATATTGGGATTGTTGACTAAAATTTCCGGTTCGGTCAAATTTTATTTAGACGGTCGGTTGGCCGTGTCGCGCGATGATTTCAAGCGGATTGCCTATGTGCCGCAGAGCGGCAGTGTAGACTGGGATTTCCCGACGACGGTACTGGATGTCGTACTAATGGGACGTTACGGTCATCTCGGCTGGTTTAAACGACCGGGTGCGGCGGAGCGGGAGATGGCGATGGATGTGTTGCGGAAAACGGGCATGGAAGCTTACGTTGACCGCCAAATCAGTCGTCTATCGGGCGGCCAGCAGCAGCGTGTGTTTTTAGCGCGCGCATTGATTCAGGAAGCGGATATTTATTTTATGGACGAGCCGTTTAAGGGGGTCGACGCCAAAACGGAAAAGGCGATTGTCGCTTTGTTGCAAGAGATGAAATCACGCGGCAAAACGGTCATTGTTGTGCATCACGATTTGGCGACGGTGGCGGAATATTTTGACTGGGTTACGATGATTAACTTGCGTCGTATTGCGATGGGGCCCGTGGAAGAAGTGTTTACGAGCGAGCACATCGAAGCGGCTTATAATGCCCGCAATCCGTTGCGGCGGGAGGGGCCCCATGCTGTCGCCGCTGAGTGATTATACCTTCCAGATCGTGGCGGCGGGGACCATGCTGTTGGGATTAGCGAGCGGCGTTACGGGAACGTTTGCCGTATTGCGCAAGGAAAGTCTCATCGGAGACGGATTGTCGCATGCGTCGTTTCCGGGCGTGGTAGCGGCCTTCATGTTTTTGGCGGTGAAAGATTTGGAAGTGTTGCTGACCGGTGCGGCGGTCGCATCCTTGCTGTGCATGGCGGCGATTGCCTTGACGGTACGGTATACTAAGGTCAAGTTTGATGCCGCATTGGCGACATTTCTTGCCGCTTTTTTCGGCGTCGGCATGATGCTGATGACGTATGTGCAGCATACGGACAACCCCAATCAGGCGGGGTTGTCGAAGTTTATTTTCGGACAGGCGGCCACTATGCTGGCGCGCGACGTGGAAATTACCGCGGCGGTGGCGGCAATGATTTTACTGCTGGCAGTCATTTTTTGGAAAGAATTAAAACTGGTGGCGTTTGATGCCGATTTCGCGCGCAGTTTACAGCTGCCTGTCAGAATGACGCAATTGGTGTACGGTTTGATGCTGGTGGCCTCGATTATCATCGGCTTACAGTCTGTCGGTGCTATTTTGATGAGTTCGTTGCTCATCGCTCCGGCGGTGGCGGCACGGCAATGGACGGATAATCTCGGCACCATGGCGGTACTGGCAGGGGGTATCGGGGCGCTGTCTTGCGGTATCGGTACGTATGCCAGTGCGATCGTGAAAGGTTTGCCGACGGGGCCGGCGATCGTCGTTGCCGCCTCAATCGTGGTACTGCTCAGCTTGCTGTTTGCGCCCGGAAGGGGCATCATTGCACGTTACCGGGTGCATCGGGAGGCACGCCGGCGTTGGAAGGAGGGCGATATCAATGTCCGCCCAAACTGAGATTATTCTTATCGCGATGTTGGCGGCATTCGCGTGCGCTTTGCCGGGGGTGTTTCTGGTACTGCGCAAAATGTCCATGGTCGCCGACGCTATCACACATACCGTATTCTTGGGAATCGTCATTGCATTTTTTGCAACGGAGAATTTAAACTCGCCCTGGTTGCTCATCGGAGCAACGCTCATGGGATGCTTTACCGTGTGGTGTACCGAAAGCCTGCAACGAACTCGACTGGTTAGCGAAGATGCATCCATCGGGATTGTATTTCCGCTGTTATTCTCTATCGGCTTGATTTTGGTCAATCTATACGGTAGTAATGTTCATCTGGATACGGACTCGGTCCTGCTCGGGGAACTCGCCTTTGCGCCCTTTGATCGCGTGCGTGTGAATGGCGCCGATTGGGGCGCTGTGTCCATGTGGGTGTTGACAGGAATTTGTTTGCTTAATACATTAGTCATTGTGGCGGCATTCAAAGAATGGAAACTGGTTACCTTTGATGCGTTATTGGCGGCCATGTACGGATTTTCGCCGATATGGATGCACTATTTGCTGATGACACTCGTCTCCGTGACCGTTGTTGCTTCATTCCAAGCGGTCGGCGCCATCCTCGTTATCGGATTGATGATCGGACCGGCCGCGACGGCCTACTTGCTTACCAAAGATTTGCGGAAAATGCTTGTTTTGGCGGCGAGCATCGGCGCCCTATCCGCGTGGCTCGGTACGGAGATTGCTTTTTTGCTGGATGTTTCGATTGCAGGCGCGATTGCGGGAACAATAGGAGGAGTATTTTTATTGACGGTGATCGCGACACCCAAATCGGGTATTATTGCCCGGTATCGGCGTTTAAAACGTCTGCGCTTACAGTATGGAGAAGAAACGGTTTTGTTCCATTTGTTGACTCATGAAGGCACGGCTGTACAGGCGCAAGAGGCGGGAGTCGGTACACTTTATGAGCATTTGCGCTGGAAACCGGAATTTGCCGATCTCATTTGTCGTCGTCTCGAAGCGGGGCATTTTGTACGTATTCATCGTGGCATGGTGCACTTGACCGAGAGCGGGCGCGCACGTGCTTATCGCGTTTCAGAAACGCTTTTTGCGGAGCAATAATGATTGAAAAATCTCTCATAGGAGAAATCTTTCTTGTGTGAATTGTGTTAGTCATGTGAGATGGAACGCATGGAGTGTGCCGTGAGGTACGACTGAACCTGTACGCGGACCGACCGGAGATGTTGGCGGTGCTGCCGCTTCCGAAAGGAAGACAAAAAAGACGATGCGAACGCATCGTCTTTTTTATTTTACAAAATAGATTGGCAATCATTGTAAAGCGCATCAAGATATGAAAATAAAATGCAAGCACTAAAAAAACACTCCGAAGAGTGCTTTTAGTCTACATAGGTAGAGCCCCGAAGGGCGATGTGGATAAATCTTTATTTGAACTCGTAGTGCATATCCTGCCCATATAGTAGCGCTTAAAAATCATCCTGTCAAGTTTATTTCACTCGAAAATCATCCATAAAAATTAATGAGATTATTTTAGCGCATAATGCATTATGACGCTTTTTGCATATGGAATCTAATGATTTCGTATGCTATATTTAATTTATCAGAGTAACAGATCAAAGCGGAACGCTATTGATGACATAGCGGGTCAGCACGAGCAATGTTCAGCAGTGGTATAAAAAGGCAGTAGCAAATTCTTATTCTTTTAATCCGGTTGCGACGATGGGGAGGATTTTCGCGATGAAGAAGAGCAACGATTACTATATCGGTTTGGACATGGGAACCAATTCCGTCGGTTGGGCAACTACCAATCCTCAGGGGCGTTTGCTGAGGTTCAATAAAAAAGACATGTGGGGCTCACGCCTTTTTGAGGAAGCGAAAACAGCCGCTAAGACGCGTACCTTCAGAACGTCGCGGCGTCGGTATGATCGCGTGAGACAACGCATTGAATTTTTGCAGGATATTTTCGCGCCGATCATCGCTAAAAAGGATTTTGAATTCTTCATGCGACTGAAAGAAAGTAAATTTCATCTTGAGGACAAGAAAACAGATGGCAAATTTGCTCTTTTTAATGATGCGGATTTTACCGACGTGGAATACTTCGACCGCTATCCCACGATTTACCATCTGCGCGCGGCATTGATCAAACCGAATCACATTACCGATCCGCGGTTATTGTACCTAGCCATTCATCATATTATTAAAAACCGCGGACATTTCCTGTTCGCCGGCACAGATATGGAAAGTATTCGCAGCTTCCAAATAGTCTATACGCAACTTTCCGAACATTTGAAATCGATCAATTTGGACTTTGAATTGCCGGTGGATGCGCAAGATAAATTTGCCGCGATCTTATTGAACGAAAAATTGAACAAACGGGACAAGAAAAAACAACTGAAAGAACTTTGCCCGCATAAAGACAAACGCTTGGAATACGCTTTTAACGCGATTATCGGTGGGAAAACCAAGTTGAAAGATATATTTGGCGTAGAAGAATATGATGAAGGGACTAAAAAGGCAGTCGACTTTGAAAAGGCGGACTACGACGAGGATAAAGACGAGATTGAGAGCGTAATCAAAGAAAATATCCATGTGCTCAACGCGTTGAAAGCGGTCTATGACTGGACCATTTTGACGAACATTTTAGGCGACTACGCGTATATTTCGGAGTCACAGGTCGCGCTTTATGAGGCGCACAAAAAAGATTTACGTATTCTGAAAAGCCTCATCAAGAAATACGCCAAATCGCAATATGCGGACGCTTTCCGGCATGAGAACGTCAAAGGTAATTATGCCAACTACGTTGGTAGCACCAACTATGACAATAAACAACCGGTCATTGACAATCCGTCGGTAACGCAAGAAGACATAAATAAATATTTTGCAGATATTCTCTTGAGCATTACTCCGGACGAAAGCGATAGAGAGAGTTATCAATATATTACCGAGCGCTTGCATAAAGGCGAAGCTCTGCCCAAATTACGTACGAAAGCTAACAGCGTGTTGCCGCATCAAATCCACAAAATCGAATTGGAAAAAATCCTTGCCAACGCAGCAAAGAATTTTCCGTTCTTGCAGGAAAAAGATAGTAGCGGCTATACCGCAGCGCAAAAAATCGTCAAGATTATGATGTTCCGAATTGAGTACTATGTCGGACCGCTCAACACGTATCATCATGTCGACCAGGGCGGCCACGCCTGGATGGTGCGCAAAGCGGAGGGGAAAATTACGCCTTGGAATTTTGACGAAAAAGTAGACAAGGAAGCTTCGGCGGAAAAATTTATCCGCAACATGACCAACAAATGCACCTACTTGATCGGCAAGGACGTCATTCCCAAACAGTCGCTTCTGTACAGCAGGTACAAAGTACTTAACGAATTAAATAACTTAAAAGTCAACGGCGTGCCGATTTCGGTCGAGCTGAAACAGAAAATTTACGAAGAACTGTTTAAGAAACAAGTCAATGTCACATTCAAACAGCTCAAAACTTTTCTCAAAGCGCAAGGGGCAGACGCCGACGAAATCATTTTAAGCGGTGTCGATGAAGCCGCGCATAAATTTACCAATAACCTCCAGACGTACCATAAATTCCATGCGATTTTCGGCGACAAAATCGAATTTGAGCCGCAACGCTCCATGGTCGAAGATATTATTCGCTGGAAATGTCTGATGGGCGATGATATCGCCATGTGGAAACACAAGATCGAAAAAGAATATGGCGATCAGCTCAGTGAAGAGCAATTGAAGAAAATCACGCGACTTAACTTCAACGGTTGGTCCCGTTTGTCACAAGAGTTCCTTACCGATGTGCCGGGCGTTGATATCGAATCCGGCGAGGTATACTCGGGGATTATGGACGCTTTGTGGAAAACGAATGAAAACGTTATGCAACTATTAAGTTCCCGTTTTACGTTTGCGGCAGAAGTAAAGAAGCAAAACCAAGGCACCGGTCGGATCGAGAAAATCACGTATGACGAAGTCATGAAAGACACCTACCTGTCGCCTGCGGTAAAACGTTCCGTTTGGCAGGCGATTACTTTAGTCGAAGAGATCCGAAAAATTCGTAAAGCGGATCCGAAACGCATTTTCGTCGAAATGACGCGCCAACCGGACGCGAAAAAGGAACGCAAACTGTCTCGGCGTACGCAACTTTTAAATGCATATAAAGCGATCGGAAGTGACCTCGCGGAATATGATAAAGAACATGTATCCACACTCATAACGCAACTGGAAAGCAAAAAGGATGAAGATCTGCGCCGGAAAAAATTGTATCTTTACTTCACGCAGATGGGACGTTGCATGTATACGGGAGAACGTATCGATCTTTCTTCCTTATTGCGTGACACCAACAGTAACATCTATGATATTGATCATATCTACCCGCGTTCTCTTACTAAAGATGACAGTCTTGACAATATGGTATTGGTCAAAAAAGTGGAGAACCTAAAGAAGAGTAATGATTATCCTTTGCCGGATGAAATGCGCAAAAAACGATACGGATACTGGAAAGGCCTCAAAGAGAAAAAACTGATCAGTGAAAGAAAATTTTCACGGCTCATTCGCACTACCAAACTTACCGCCGACGAATTGGCCGGATTTATCAGTCGGCAATTGGTGGAAACCAGTCAAATGGTCAAAGCCACGGCGGATATTTTGGAAAAAATCTATCCGAGTGTTACGATCGTTTACGTGAAGGCGCGGACTGTAAGTGACTTCCGCCATGACTATGATTTGCCGAAAGTGCGCGCCTTGAATGATTGTCACCATGCCCATGACGCGTATTTGAATATTGTCGTGGGGAATGTCTACTACGAAAAATTCACTAAAAACCCGTTCCGTTTTATTCAGAACCAAAAGGGAAAAGGAAAAGTCGAATACAATCTTTATCGCTTGTTTGACAAAGACATTAAAGTCGGCGATCGCATTATTTGGAACACCAAAGAAGATTTAGCGCGTGTCAAAGCGAGCCTCGAACGTGATACGGTAAACGTTGTACGTATGCCGGTAGAGCAACGCGGGCAATTTTTTGACGCAACCATTCAAAAGAAGGGCACGACAAAAAATATGCTTGTGCTGCCGCTGAAAGGTTCTGATGAACGCTTACAAGATACTTCCAAATACGGGTATTATATCAAGCCATCCGGCATGTCATTTATGGTGGTTCAACACGAGGTTAAAGGGAAGAGGCGAGTCACCATCGAACCGGCGTTGCTGGTTTACAAAAATAACTTAAAAAGCGAAAAAGATTACGTAAAATATTGTGAAAATGTTTTGAAATTGCAAAAACCTAAAGTGTTATTTAAAAACATAAAATTCGGCAGTAAGATTTTATTTGATGGATATCCATTCCTTTTGACATCACGATCGGGTGATAGGATTACAATGGCGGATGCACAATCCCTGTTTCTTGCCAACCGGGAGCTAAGCATACTAAAAAGAGTTACTAAAATTTCCGATGATATTGCTCAAAAAGTGGAAAGCCGAATAAAAATAACCGATGAAGAGTGGATTACACTGTGGAAATCCGTGGTGGAACAAATCGTTACGGGTAAGTTCTGCAATCGCTTAGGGTCTCTAAATGTAGTAATAAAAGGCAAAAAAGTTGAATTATCAGAAGATGAGAAAACGAGATTAAACGAATTGGATTCAAAAGATCAGGAAGAATATTTGAGCCACATCTTATTAGAAAGATTTTTGCAATTCAATACGGAAGAAAAGGCCCATCTCTTACTTCAAGTGATTTCGTTTAGCAGCAATACGAGGGGAGTGGATCTTCGCTTGATTGGCGGCAGTATTAGTACTGGAGTCATTAGGGTAGGCAAAGACATTACGGATCATTCGGTCATTTTGATTAATGAATCGCCCACCGGGCTCTTTACCAATCGCACTGTTTTGAATCAGACATGAGCTGGCGCACAGTTGTCATCACGAAACCGGCCAAACTCGAATTGCGTTTGAACTACTTGGTTGTTCGCAGCATCGACCATGTGGAAAAAATAAGCTTGACGGAATTGGGAGCATTGGTAATTGAAACACTGCAGGTATCGATTACCGGCGCACTCATCAGCGCGCTTTTAGCGCAAGAAATCAGGATTATCATTTGCGATGAGCATCATGATCCGCAAGGGGAAATCCTACCTTATTACGGATGCCATGACTGCTCTCGCAAAATACAGATGCAAATGGGTTGGAAGGAGACGACAAAGAAACTTTTATGGCAACAGATTGTTCGACAAAAGATTATGAATCAACGGAAAACATTGGCATATTTTTGTTCGGATGCGACCGATGTGGTGGCGAAGCTGGCGCAGTATGAGACGCAAGTTGAAATCGGCGACGCCACTCATCGGGAAAGTCTCGCCGCCAAAGAATACTTTCCCGCGCTCTTGGGAAAAGGATTTACGCGCGCGGCCGAGACGGCGCAAAATGCCGCATTGAACTACGGCTACCAAATTATCATTTCCATTTTTTCCCGTGAAATCAAAATTGCCGGTTACCTTACCGAATTGGGGATTTTTCATGACAGTCAGCATAATCATTTCAATTTGTCATCCGATCTTATGGAGCCGTGGCGACCGGTTGTAGACGCATTTGTCAGAGAAAAAGAATGGGAACAATTTGCCGTGGAGGAAAAACATATGATGCAACGTCTCGTGACGCAGGAAGTAACCTTTCGCGGGCAAAAGCAAAGCGTGCCTAACGCTATTCGCATGTACGTGAATTCGGTGTTTCAGGCGTTGAATCATAATGACATTTCGCAAGTGCATTTTTTCAACCATGAGTTATAGATTTATGCGCATTTTAGTGCTCTTTGACCTACCGACGGAAACGTCGCTGGATTTGCGGGAATACAGACGGTTTCGCAAAATATTGCTGGAAATGGGATTTATTATGCTGCAGGAATCGGTTTATACAAAAATTGCGTTAACGACAACCATTTCCGAGCAAATTACCAATCGTCTGCGGCATGAAAAGCCGGCGAACGGATTGGTACAGATATTGCGCGTGACGGAAAAACAATTTGAAAACATGGAAACCCTGGTAGGGGAATATAGCAGCAACGTGATTGATACCGATGAAAAGGTGGTTATTCTATGATCTTAAGCCACCCCGTTTTCGATTCGTCGATCGACCTTGCCCGTAATAATCTCGTCGTTTTGGAGCATCCGCTTTTGTATCGCACATTGGTAGCGGAATTGATCGCCCAAAGTGAAGGTGAAACAGGAAGATTTCTTTTAACGGAAAATTATGAAGAAAAGTCGATTGGAAAATGCCTTTCGATCATTCACAATCCGTTTCAGCTGTGCGAAAATGATCATAAAATGCGCACCGCCTTGTATAAATTACTTGAAACAGAAGTACAGACGCTAGACTTTGAATATTACAAAGAAGTGGAATCAAAGATAATTCAATTTTTGCAGCATGTGAATATGCAATCCTCATATCCGCTTACGATGTCGGATTCTATCGGCATGACAGAGATCTTCAAACTGGGGCAATTGCAACTGGAATTGACCAAAGACTCCGTGCCGGAGCGTCTCTATGAATACATCTATGCATTGCACCGTTTGGCAGGCGCGCAATGCGTGGTTATGTATAATGTAAGAAACATATTTACCAATACAGAAACGGAGGTGTTTTTAAAAGAAATTAGCGAACAGGAAATATCTGTTTTATTTTTAGAAAGGAGTGTCCCGCCTGTCGTCACAAAATACGAAAAACTATATATAGTGGATCAGGATTTGTGTGAAATCAGCTAATGGTATAAATTAAACACAACATTAGTTTGAGAGTAGTGTCATATCCAATCCATCTCAAACGATTTTGAACGCGGCAAATATTCCGTACTAGTTTGAGAGTAGTGTCATATCCAATCCATCTCAAACCACAGACGTTAATTAATGCCGGGTACGTAGGTTTGAGAGTAGTGTCATATCCAATCCATCTCAAACTAATCGCAATTTTCATAATCGCCGCCCGGAGTTTGAGAGTAGTGTCATATCCAATCCATCTCAAACTATCTTTTTTCGTAAACGGTAATTTCAGTAGTTTGAGAGTAGTGTCATATCCAATCCATCTCAAACATACTATCCGCAAGGGGCGTATGTGACGAAGTTTGAGAGTAGTGTCATATCCAATCCATCTCAAACTAAATTTTTGAAAAACTTCTCTGAAGAACAGTTTGAGAGTAGTGTCATATCCAATCCATCTCAAGCAACGATGACAACGCCGGACAGACTCACAAAAAATGAAATCGCCAATGCGCACCGGCGAGGCGTTTTTTTACTGCACAATATTATTTGTCAATTAAGACGCTGTGGCGTCTTTTTTATTTACCTTCAGCATGACGGTGCAAGGGGCACGACCGGAGAGTGGCGGGGTAGTTTGCGCGCAGCGTCATATTTTCGTTGTGCCGCAAGGCGAAAGAGGTAGCTTACATACGCGGTCCACGTTTAGGGTAATTTTACAGCATATGGTTTAGTCGATTTGGGATCACTTTTTACTCTCTGCTAATATTTCATTGCGTATTTTTTTCACGGCGACATGCTATACTTATGCTAATCGAAAGAATAATTTATAAAGGAGAAACATGAAGTATAAACCGAAAGTTTGTCTTCTTTCCGCGTCGATCGGGCAAGGGCACGTGCAGGCGGCGCGCGCGGTGGCGGAAGCGTTGAAGCGGCATCCTACGGGATATCGCGTGCAATCGTTGGATTTTTTGTCGCGTGATATGATATCGCTTGATTACTGGATGCGCGAGACATACATTAAAATGATCGATTTGTTTCCGCTGATTTATGATCTTTTATACCATCAATCGCAACGTCGGCACGGCGGTAAACAGGTTCGCAGTCTGCTGGCGCGCACGTTTCGCAGTCGCATGCGGCATTTATTGGAAGTGCTCTCACCGGATGCATTGGTGTTGACGCATCCGTTCCCCGCGGCGGCCGCCGCTAAGCTGGTGGAAAAAGGCGAGCTCCATATCCCGATTGTGACGGTGATTACGGATTTTGATCTACACCAATTATGGGTGTATAAAAACATCACGGCGTACTGTGTACCGTCGGCGCAAGTGCGTGACGAACTGATCGCGGCGGGCATTGAAAAAGAACGCGTGTTTGTAACGGGAATCCCGATTATGCAGCGGTTTTACGAGATGAAAAAAGCTTCTCTGCGCGAACCGGGCACCGTGCTGATCATGGGGGGCGGCACCGGTCTGGGCGCGGTGAAGGATATTTTATGGCGCCTGACGCAAGTGGAAGCGGTGCAACGCGTTATCGTTGTGACGGGACAAAATCTCACGCTGTTTGATGAAATTCAGGAAATGCGAGACGAGTTGCGCGTGCCGCTGGAATTGTACGGATACACAAATGAAATCCCGCGACTGATGGCGCGCGCGTCATTATTGGTGACGAAGCCGGGAGCGTTGACCACGACGGAAGCGATGACAATGCATTTGCCGATGGTATTGGTGGATGCTATTCCGGGGCAAGAGGAAGCGAACGCGGCGCACTTGGAAAAGATCGGCTGCGCGAAATGGATTTTACGGGAGCAGCTGGTGCCGGTCGCACGCGAATTTTTTGCCGGGAAAGCGACTTGGTATACAGGCGATCAACAAAAAACGCAACACAGCGCCCAACTTGTCGCCGATATTATTGATTCGCTGGTAACCTTTGAAAATTGAGACACAAAAAAAGAGCCCTGAGGCTCTTTTTTATTTTGCGGGTGCCGGCGCGGCGGGCAATAATGTGGCGCCGCTGATTTGACGATACGCATCATAGACTTCGGCGGCATTTTGCAAACGTTTAATGCGCCAAAACCCGGTGGAATCTTTCACCAGCGACAAATGCAACGGGATGTACCGGTCACGATTAATTTCACGGAGACGGACAAGGACTTCCGCGTTCGTGCCTTCCGATGTCAGCGTTTGGATGTCAGTGACTTCGTAATTGGACGGTGGCGCGTCCTTTTCGTTGGTAATCAGCGGAATGGAAATGATCGGCGCGGAGTTTTTCTGATCGATTTGCGAGCGCAAGGCGTGGCTCAGAGCCTGAATAAAAATCGGCCGCATAACGTACATAATAGATGCCGACATGCTTGTACCGGCGTTGGCGCTGTCGCGAAAGACATCATCGAAACCGTCTTGCACCAGCGTATCAATATCGACGCGCCGTTCAAAGCGAGTCAGATTGTGCTCGCGCGCCGCATCAGCCGCATCCATGACCGCATATTTGGGAGTGCGAATATAGTAGCCGTAATAAAATAAAAGGACGCCGGCCACCAGAATAAGGGCGGCGAGAAGTACATACCACCAACGATTTTTTTGTCCAGTTGAAGTGTTCACGGGGACCTCCTTACCAGGTGATAAATCTATTTTGACAGGCAGCGAAATGATTGTCAAACAAGCTGATTTTTACAAAATGCATAAAAAATATTGACGAGCACGGGCGAAGTATGGTAGTATTGTCACATTGAAAGACGTGCCGGAGTGGCGGAATGGCAGACGCACCTGACTCAAAATCAGGCGGGTAAAACCGTGGGGGTTCAAGTCCCTTCTCCGGCACCATCACTTTTTTAGGGTTTTCTACAATTTTATATGGTTTCAAATGCTCCTGATTACCCGTCGGGAGCCTTTTGTTTGGGCGTTTTACAGTTTTATAGAGTTTCAGACCATTGCAAGGCTGTGCCCCTTTTGTGCCCCTTTTTTCAGTCGTGCCCCTTTTTATAAAAATGGATAATAAAAGAGAGCCGGTTACATGCCGGCTCTTATTTTTTCAATCGCATTGATGACAACTTCTTTTTGCGTTTTTGTGACGTGGGTATAGGTTTCCATGGTCGTTTTCATGGAGGAGTGCCCGACGCGCTCCATAACGGCTTTTATCGGAACGCCGGCCGCCAGAAGTAAACTGACGTGTGTATGCCGGAAGACGTGGGTGGACAGATGGTCGGCGCAGCTTATTTTTCGCAAGTAGCGGTTCACTTCACGGAGACTGAACGGGGTTCCGCGGGCAGTGGTGAAAATATATCCGTAATTTTCATAGCCTTTCCACCAGCGATATAAGCGGGTATTGTCGGCAATGAAATATTCAATAATCGCAACGGCGCGGCTGTCTAGTGCTACATCTCGGTACGATGCGCTCGTTTTCGGCGTGCCGCGTTGTTTGGGATGACCATTTGGTAAAAATGGGAGAATCGTGCCGTTTATGTTGATTTTAGCCCCTTCTCGGTCGTAGTCTTGCTCGCGTAAGGCGGCAAGTTCGCCGAACCGCAGCCCGGTTAGCGACATAAACTCTATCGCCATTCCCATACGATAATGCATTGATTTTAGCTCGTCTAATACGGCTTTGAGTTGGTCGGCGTCTAAAAATTTATATTTGTGCTTGGCGGCGTCTTCAAGCGTGCTTGGCTGTCGTTGTACCTCGATATCTTCTAAATAGGCGATATCTTTTACGTAGCCCATTTTACGCGCAAACCGGATAATTGACCGGAACGTGTCGGCGTGTTTGGCGATGTACGCGCGTTTAAGTCCGCGCTCTTGTAGGTCGTTAATGCCTTGTTGAATCATGGGGAGCTTGATCTCGCTTACCAGTACATCCGGCGGCAGCATACGAATAAGCCGGTTGATTATGCCGTTGATGTTGCGGCGGGTGGAGATCTTAAGAGCGGGAGCCCTGTACTTTTCATACTCACGCGCGGCTTGTTCAAAAGTGACGCGGGTGTACGATGTATCGGAAAGCTTGGCTTTTATTTTAGCCGCCAGCATCGCTGTTGCCTGCTTAATGGCCGGCCGTGAGCGGGTCGGCAGCGTGACGGATATTTTGCGACGCTTGCCGGTGTTCGGGTCAACATACCGTTCACAGTAGCGATACGCGGTTGTACCGTCTTGTAAAATTTGTTCTTCTATCCACATAAAAATACCTCCTTTGGCATAGGGAAACTAAGCCGGGAGGTGTGGTATAATAACAGTGTTGTGGTAGGCCTCCGGGCTTACTTGCCCGTCATCGTGTTGGTAGCGCGTTGGCGGGCGTTTTTTTGTTGTGATTATGGGGCGTTACTTGAAAGCTACTTGAAAGCTACTTGAAAGCTACTTGAAAATTTGAGCATTAATGAAACACATCGTATCGTGCTATATATTCGACTTTTCTATTAAAGTCAGATTCACTGAAGATATTGAAGCGGTTGTAAATGAAATCATTAGCGAGTGGCACCGGTGCGTGATCTAGGTATCTGAAAATCGTAGTACTGAACTCTTTTGACACTGATGAAAAAATACTTGCGGGAAGTAGGTATTTGAAAATAATGAATAGTAGCAGAATATTATTTCGCAGCAGGTGCTTTTGAGATATTTCGAAGCGACTGCAAAAGTCTAAAATAAGTGGGATGCCATTTTTCATTAAGGGTAAATCGTCTTTGTTTATAAAGCTTCCAGAGTGGGCGCAGACATTGCGTATTACACGTAGCGTTTCCATCGTGGTACGTAATTGGCTTGGTGTTAAGGCGAAGTTTTCTGCAATGAGAGATTGTATCTTTAGCTTTTTATAGAATTGGCAAATGTCGCCAAGCATTAGGCGGTTGATAAACACCCAAATTGGTATGTGCCCGTGATTTTTCCTATAATGCACAAATGAAGGTGTGTTCCCGTTAAATAATGTACTAAAGCCGTCGATCAGTTGTTCTGCACCGTTTTGATAATTTTCACTTTGCAAATAAGGCTCTTTATAATTATCGTCTACGACCGTATCTGCGTGGGGTCCGTATTTTTTCGCAAATTCATAAGCAATAGTTGTTTTGAGCACCTCTTCGCACTGAAGAATGGGGTAAAAAATGACTGATTTTATCCGGCGGTCTATTTGATGAAAACTATAAAGGGTAAAAAAGTCGATGCCTTCTTTATATTGATCGGGCGCAGTTAAAAATGGTTTATTGTATAGGTTAATGACATTGTAGTAGCCATCGGTTTTAAGGATGTCTTTTACGTAGTTAGTGTTGTGGGAGATAACAAACTTTCTAAGCTCTAAAGAAAATTTTTCTCTCTCTTTTTCGCTCACAGAATCGGGAAGAGAGAAAGATAAATTTGGCTCAGCGGTGTCTTTTATATGCGCTAGGATTTTAAGTAAAGCGGGGTAATTGATGTAGTTTAGTAAAAACTCTAGGTCGCAATCCGGTAAAAGATTCCTAGATTTGATGATTTCAAGTTGTTCGTCGTATGTTTTAAATGGTTTCATAAAAGATAATAGCCGTACACAATATTGTGTACGGCTATTCAGGTTGCAACTGCAAAGCAGTCTCCCCAGTTCACTTGTACACAATATATCACAATAACTGTAGGCTGTCAAAGCTCCTTTCCTTACTATAATCGGGCGGCCGACCGGAGTATCGGTTAAAAAGGAATCTCGTCCTTGGGGATTTATTTAAGCATCGTTGGCATCGCTTTTTTGTGCCGGCAGCCAAACAGTATGAAGCGCCCTAAATATAATGTCCCCAATCTGAGAGGGGAGGCGGGGCGTTATTTAATCAATCCTTGCTTGATAATAGCCAGACCTAATATGCGGAAATCGTCCTTGTATAATACGGATACGCTTTGGTTACCGTTTTGTGTTTGGTAAAGAATAATTTTACCTTCTATTGGTGTCATAGTGAATCTCCTTTACTCGCAGCTTGCCGCAGAAAACAGCGTATTTTTGCGGTTGCCTACAAGAAGTTTAACGAGTTGTTTCATTTTCACTTTCAGTTAACTCTGATGGGGAAATTTGACAAAAAATTGCAATCACTCTATACTTTAAAAAAGAGATTGACTCGTGAAGGAAATAGGCTGGGTTCCCGAATGGGAGTAGGCTTTATGCTTAGAAGTCCTTTGCCCCTGGGGTCAACTCTTTTTTTGTTTTTCCCTGAGTTTTTTTACATCTTCCGCTTTTTGCTCACGGATAGTTTGTGCAGTGTCTTTTTTAGCCGCTTTATTTTTTTGTGTCATAGTATATTCTCCTTGGTTATTCCTGATGATGTCGCAGCATTTCAATCGCGTTGGCGGTGGCGGGAGAGTAGAAGTCATCACCGTATATATGTTTCAGTTCTTGCTTGAACGCGTGTTCTTGCGCTTCCCGGCAGTGTCTGTCATTAATAAATACCGTATAGGATCCATCGGTATTGACCCGCGTATAGGCTTTTATTTGTAAGGGCATATTATACATAAAAATAAAAATATCAGCCGGCATGTTACTCACTAAAATCTTCATCGCCTTTCGGTAGGTTTTCTATCATCTTGATTACAAAGTCGATGTTTTCCTTGGACAAGTCGCGGCTAGCCTCGAACAGTACACGATAACGCGGGTTATCCTTGATCATATCGGCAAGCGCGGCGGCTTCTGGGTCGTGGTAATAGTTTTCGTCGCTCGGCGGTAGGTTTAATAACTCATTTAGATCTAAACCGAACAATTTTGCGTACGCCGTGATGTAGGGGCTAGATGGCTCGACAAGGTCATTTTCCCACTTTGAGACCATGCCTTTGTTCGCGCGTAATTCAAATTTATCATTAAAAGCCGTTGTAAGTTCTTCGATTGTGAGACCAGCATTCTTGCGAACGGCGCGCAACTTTTCGCCTAACGTCACGGTTATCATCTCCTATTTTGTCTCTTTTCTAATGTCATTATATAGCTATGTTTCTAAAATGGCAACATTTTTTACGTTTTTTCATAAAAAAGTTATTGACAAAGAAACCGAAGCGGTTTATACTAACAGTGTAAAGTTTCACAGAAGATAACAAAAAGGGGGTGCGGCGATGGCTAAAGGATATAACAAGCTTAAGGCTTTTCTTGTTGAAATGGGAATCTCGCAGCAGGCGTTTGCCGACGAGCTAAAAATTTCGCGGAATGCCGCTAATCGCAAGCTAAATCAAAACGGGTTAGATTTTACTTTGCGGGAAATGCGCCACATTTGCGAGCAATACAATTTAGACGCGAATCAATTTTTTTTAGTCAAATAGTTTCACAAACGATAACAAAAAGGAGGTGAAGCATGAACGAGTTAACCGTTAAAGAGTTCGCCGGCTTGCCTGAAAAGATTGAGGATCTGACAAAATTCGTGCTCTTTGGGCGAGAAAAGCTTAAATCGGTACGAGCGGAGATTCGAGCGATTGACCAATTAACGCTGGCGACAGACGTGCGCGAACAAAAGTTAGCGGAGGCGCAAATGTTAAGCGGCGCACTGCTAGACGCGGAACGCAAGATTGGCGAATTTACGCTGAAAATGCCGACGGCGGCGGGCGGTGACAGGAAAAGCGCAGAAATCAAAAAGGACAGCGGTGTCCAATTTGATCCGACTAAACCGAAACCGAAATCAGAACGCATCAAAGAATTAGGCTTTCACCCTAAACAAGTACAACGTTTTGAAATCCTTGCGAAAAATCCGGAAGTGGTCGAGCAGGTCAAACGAGAGGCGCAGGAAAACGACGACATTCCGACACGGTCGCGCGTGTTGCAACTCGTAAAAGAGAAACGATCGCCCGACTGGCGGCACGAAGCAAGGCGCGGAATTAATGACGCGATATTTAAGCCGTTAAACGCGCGCACTGATGACGAACGGCTGGCGGTATGGTTTGAAAGCCTAACAGCAAGCGATGAGCCGCAATGGCGGCTGGCGGATATCGACGCAGCAATTAACAACTTATACATCATTCGTAACTATTTGAATCGGAGATTGAGGGAGGGGTAAATATGTTAGAACGCAAAGCACGAGAGGCCATTTTGGAAGAGATTAGAGATCGTCCACGCATTTCCAAGCAAGAAGTATTTGACCTGGTTAAACTGCACTATTCGCCGGATATCGGGCGGCTTATTAATAAGGACATTCGCCGACTGGCAACCAATTTAACGGCGCAGGTACGAGACGATGACGGACGGCGGCAGATCTTCTC
>NZ_JAHAJN010000016.1 GCF_018372215.1 Negativicoccus succinicivorans
AAATTAAAAAATTTGTTCAAAGAAAAATATGGTCAAAGCATTACAGAATACACCCAAAGAAAAAGAATGAATGTAGCTGAAACTCTTCTCTTAAATACCGAACTACCTATAAAGGAAATTGCAGAATCTGTCGGATACACATCCCATAGCAAATTTTCCATTTATTACAAAAGATATAAGGGAAAACTTCCTAGTGAAGTCCGTAATCTAGCTTGCGAACATCTCAATTTAAAATGCGATTGCTGTAATTAAGATAAATTTTTTTATACGCCTTTATCTTTTATGAGTTTATATATATTTGTATAGGTGTGTATAAATTTGATAAAAAATTAACAAAAAAATAAAGACCGCCCGAAGACTGACGATATTTACCTCTCTGTTCCTTTGCTATGTTCTTTCTTATTTGACTTAGTTTTTTCATCTGTCTTAAAGATTTTTATTTGCCCTAATATGGACTTTTTATCCTTGTCTTGACTTTCTTTACTTATTCTTTTACTTTTAAGAGCTTAGAATATAAAAAGAGATATTATATTAAAACAATATTTCTCCGGTGCTGGGACTGGGACGGGACTAAAAATTTGAAAACGTCCTATAATTAGGTGGATTTAGTGATATTAGAAAAAATAGAATATGGTATTTTGAATGGTTTGAGATATATCGGACGTTTGGAAAAGAAAAAGGGGGGGGAATAATATATAGTGTTTTTCAAAGAATTTGAAATAAATTGGGCTCAATAATTCTATTAACTTTTGATCAGCCATTTTGTAGATACGGTTTTTAATAAATCTTTTCTTTCCTATTTGTCAATTCAACAAGGAACTTAAAAAAGACCAGATTTACAAATCTGGTCTTTTTTCAATGCTTGCTAACACTTGCTATGCCGCCTTCTGCCCGGCCGCTAGCATCGCTGATTTTGTGTACGACTTTGCCGGCGATGTCTACTTGTTGATCAGGCAAGGTGCTTCCCTGTATGCTTATGTATGCTTATGTATGCTTATGTATGCTTATGTTTCCTCATGCTGCGGAAGGCATGCGGGAAATCTTTCAGGCGGTCTATCCCGACCGATCGATATAAGCGCTGCTCATACTGTTATCCGCATACAAAAACGGAGTCCTTTCGGACTCCGTTTTTGTATTTTCCCGCCTGATCAGCCTAAACGTGCCGTAATCCGACGGATTTGTTCTTCTAACGCCGCAATCTGTTCCGACTGCCGCGCAATCACGCTGTCCCGTTCCGCATTGACCGCCTGTAATCTGGCGACCTCATCTTGCAGTACATAGACCGAGCTCATCGGCCCCGCCGCATATTGCGGTAAGCGTTCCTTCCGTGCCTGACGCAACTCGCGATCGTCCTTGCTGCCGAACCGCCAACTGATCCCCGCATTGGCCATCAGTTCCGAGCTGCCCGCATACGAGATGCCCGCATGCACGAGCGTATCTTCATTGGAGTAGTGCGACAATCCCAATGCTACCGCCTGCTTGCCACGGTAATATCCCACGCCTGCCATCACTTGGCTGCGTTGGAGCGGATCGAAATCGAGCGGCTTGAGTGCCGCCAACGCCGCATTCATCGCATTGCCTTCCCGGCTTTCATCCCGTACTTCATTGAGCTGACCGACTGTCGCCGCGTCATTGGCCGCCGTACCCGGTGCCAGGTTTTCAATTTTCTTACCGTTCATGTTGATGCCGTCGCCGTCAATCTTCACGCCCGGCTTACCGTCTTTAGCGCCGACTTCTACGGAGTTGACCTTGATGTCTTGGTTCAACGCCACTTTCACGGTATTGTTCTTTTCAATCGACGTAGTGATATTCGTCTTATCTCCGGCGATCTTCAGCTGTGCGTGATCCGCATCGACTTTAAATTCGGAATCCGCTTTCGGGCCGTCCGACGTCACCGTAAAGTCCGTACCGCCGGCACCGCCCGTACCGTCTTTACCTTTCAAGGAATCAAGGAAGTCTTTTTCCGATTTGTCCTTGTTCGGTTGAGTGCCGTCAGCTTCTTTGTGATCTTTCCAAACTTCGTAGGCTGACTTACCGTCAGGTCCTTGCAATCCGGTGTCACCTTTATCGCCTTTGGCTCCAGTTTCACCTTTTTCACCTTGCGGTCCTTTGAAGTTAGGATCATTTTTCAGACTATCTTTATCGAGCGTGACGAGCGTGTATTTCTTGCCGTCTTTTTCGACCTGCTGCGCTGTCAGACCGTCACCGAAATCCAAACGGAACTCATTGAGCGGCATGCTCCATGTCGACGTTCCCGGCGTGTACACCGGCGCACTGCCGTCCGTCGGACTTGTCGTTCTGCCTCCCGCATAGAAATGCATCGGGATGCCCGCCATCGCTTTGAGCTGTGCTACGTTGACCGCATCGGTGTCCCGCATCCCTGCCGCCAGATTGGTGATCTGTCGCGTCATATCCGCTTTACCGACGGAAACGGCTGCCGCTCCCGATCGCCAAATGCCTTTTAATGCCTTGATTTGTTTTGTCGCTTGTTCTGCCTTACTGCCACCTTGGGCGATATCCTGCCCGATTCGGTCCAAATCCTCTTCTTTGCCCGTTTTCTTCAAAATCTCATTGAGATCGGTTGTCTCCGGCATGCCCGGTACATAGCCGATGATGCCCGCTTCGGTATCGGCGACCGCTTGCGTGCCGATAGCGACTGCATTTTCCAATGTCGCCTGTGCCTGATTTCCCAAGGCAACCCCGCGCATCGATACCGTTTCGTTACCGATCGCGATCGAGTCCGAGATAAATCCGTTCGCCAAGCGACCGATGACGATCGCACGACTGCCGACAAACTGCTGCGTTGTTTCTTCCTTGCTGTTGCCGATGACAATCGCGTCCGAGGATTTATTGAAATCACCTTGATCTTGCACCGACCACTTCCGATTTTCGTACTTGGTTTCGGGATCAATCAGCGCCAGACCGTTGCCGACCGCAATATTATTTTCTCCCTTCATGCCCGGTATCAATGTCGTGTCGCGGGTTGCCCACGCGGATGCCGAGCGAACGTCCCCGCCGACACTGAGTTCGACATCTTGCGAATGAATCACCCACGGTGCCACATCAACCCCGACCGCGATATTCGCCGGTTTCGAACCGGTAATATTATTCCCGATCAAAATCGTATTGGCACCTTCCGTGTTCAGCTTGCTGCCGAGTGCAATGCCTTTCGTTTGGGCCACGATACTTTGAAAACCGATCGCTATCCCGTTTCTTCCGCTCTCTACTGCCGCATTCGCACCGATGGCAAGCGACTCCTTGGCCCCCAATTGTACGCCGTCATTCTCATGATTCGTACCAACACCCGTCACGTCACTTTTCACGTGGAAGTAATGCGTACCGCCGGCCGATAGCTTTTGCTCCAATCCTTTCAGCTGACGCAAGTTCACCGCGTCGGTATCTGCCGTACCTTCCGCAAGTCCCGTCAATTGACGCAGAAACGGCCGTTTTAACGGCCCGCTGTCACTCCATGTCCCGCCGATGGACAATGCGCCGAACACGATCGAGTTGCCTTTTTGTGTCGCCTCCCCCGGTACATTCGCCCATTTGTTGACGCCCCATAACACCTGTGTACTGTACGGTACATCGTTAATTTTCGTACTCCACTCCCGTGTAGCCTCCGACCACGAGCCGAGCGCGATACCGCCGACCGCCTTGGTCCGCGCCCCGTATCCCAGTGCCACACCGCCGAAATCCAGCAGGTTGGTGGTGTTGGCGCTATACATATTCCCGTTGCCGACATGACTGTTCGCACCGATGGCGACGGAATGTCTGCCGGCGATTTCCGCATTCGTACCGATGCCCACGGAAAGAACCGCGTGCGTTTCATATCCGCCCGCATTTGCTTTCAACGCTATTGTTTTGGCATTGCGTCCGATGATGACATTATCTATATTCTCCGTTGTCGCTCCCAGACCGATCGCGATACTGCCCCGCCCTAAATCCTTCACGGCCGCATTCCGTCCGATGGCAATCCCCGCATCATCTTCGTAGGGCGTTCTCGGTGTAGTTTGGTCTTCCCAATGCTCTCGTTGTTTACCCTTTGCGATGGCCTGCGCATTTTGTCCGATCGCAATACCGCGCGACTCAGGTCTTTTTGGATCCCAACTGACTTTATAATCTCCGCTCATCGCCTCCGTACCGATCGCGATACTGTGATTGGCTTTGGCATGTGCCTTATGACCGATCGCAACGGCGCCTTCCGCGCCTTCATTATTTGACAGTACACGACCGTTATACCGCTCCTTACGCGTACCGGTCATGGCCTGTTTACCGATGGCAATACTTTGGTTGCCGCCGGCCGATGCCCCGCCCAGTGCCAGTGCATCCTCCGATGTGATTTCGTCCTTGGCAACAGTCTCGCTGTCTTTCAGCATTGCTTTCAACAAAACTATCTCGTCATTCGTCAATTCGGCCGCGCCTGCCGTCACGCCGACGCTCCCCGCCAATACCGCCGCGCCGACAAGGCTCGCCAACAGTCGTTCCCGTCTGATCCGTTTCATTTTGCCATCACCTCATGTGTTAAAAATATAGTTATTATTCTTAATTTTCATCATATATCCTCACCCGACAAATTGCAACACCCTGCGTTCGGTATGACGGCTTCGCGCGGTAATACAAAAATGCCCTTGCTTCGGCAAGGGCATTCGTATAACCGTATTTGTTATTCTTCTTCCTGTCCGATTCCCATCACGACATAACCGACCGCTTTGGCGGCGACCAAAAGAGCATCTTCGTCGATGTCGAATTTCGGGTTGTGATTGTAGACCGGTTTGTCGACGCCTTTCGGAGTCGCCGAGATGAAGAAGCAGCAACCGGGGCAGATTTTCGTGTAATACGAGAAGTCTTCCGACGGTGCTTGCGCCGGAAATTCTTTCACGTCGGTGATCCGTTCGTCTTTATCCCGTGCCGCTTCCAGTATCTTCACGACCCGTTCCGTTAATTCGGGATCGTTGTAGAGCGGCGGATAATCATTGTAATAGGTGAAGTCGCATTTCACACCGAAACCGACTTCCAATCCTTTCACCAAGTTGGTCAGTTCGCGTTCCACGATTTCTTGTGCGCCGGTCGACATGCAGCGGATGTCGCCTTCGAGTTCGACCGATTCCTTGATGATGTTGAACAGTCCTTTGCCGTCAAACGAACCGATGGTAATGACACCGACGTCAAACGGACTCAAGCGACGGCTGATGACGGTCTGCGTCTGCGTGACAAAGTACGATCCGGCCACGATGGCGTCATTGGCCAAATGCGGCGAGGAGCCGTGACCGCCCGCTCCCGTGATTTTGAGTTTCATGTAGGAACGACCGGTAAAGGTGAATTCTTTGCGCCAGCCGACACCGCCCGCTGGTCCTGTCGGCAGAAAGTGAATGGCAAAGACATAATCCAGATCATCGAGTACACCGGACGCGACGATGTCTTTTGCCCCGCCGGGCGCCATTTCTTCCGCATTTTGGTGAATGATCTTGATGGTACCGCAGAGCTCGTCTTTGAGCTGAATAAGACAATCCGCCAAGACCATCAGGTAGGCGGTATGTCCGTCATGCCCGCAGGCATGCATCACGCCGGGCGTTTTGGAGGCAAAGGGCAATCCCGTTTCTTCCTGTACGGGCAAGGCATCGAAATCGGCACGCAAGCCGATTGTTTTGCCCGGTTTACCGCCTTTAATGATGACCACGAGACCATGCTTGCCGGCGATCTCTTTGTCGATTTTGACATCTTTTCCGGCGTAAAAATCGGCAATGTATTTCGCCGTTTCCACTTCTTCAAACGATACTTCCGGATGTTCGTGAAGATGCCGGCGAATTTGAATCATTTCATCCTTGCGTGCTTCCAGCATTTGCATCAACTTATCTGTCAACATAACTGTCTTCCTTTCCGTCAATACTCGTGATTACTGTTTTTCCTGCGGCTTGCCGGCACTGTCGGGGACAAGGAACCAAATCGACAGTATGGACAATACGCCGATCTCATACAGAGAAAACGTAGGAAATCTTTATGAGAATTGTGATTGGATCATAGGCGGTCTATTTGGACGCGGCTATAACAAAAGGCACTACAGTTCAAGAAAATTCCAAAAACTTTTAAAAGATGCCAAAATCATGCGTCATATTCGCTTTCATGACCTAAGGCATACTCATGCAACACTACTATTATTAGCCGGAATAAACCCCAAAATCATTCAAGAAAGGTTAGGTCATGCCAGTATTGACATGACCTTAGACACCTATTCACATTTAACACTGGCAAATCAAGGTGTTGCCGTAACTGCGCTTGATTCGATTATCGCTCCAAGCGATACTTGAAAAATGATTTTTAAGAAGAAAAGGCTTCATATGTGCGTATCTTTTCCAATAATCCAAATCCAATTGGGCTCAAATTGGGCTCAAGAACTCTATTAGCTCGTGATCAGCCATTTTATAGATAGGGTTTTTGATAAACCTTTTCTTTCCTATTTGTCTATTCAACAAGAAACTAAAAAAAGGACCAGATTTGTAAATCTGGTCCTTTCATCAATGCTTATGCTACCTTCTTCCCGACCGTTAGTATCGCTGATTTTGTGTACATCTTTGACGATGACATCGACTTGTTGTCCGAGAAAGTCGCCTCCCTGCATATTCATTTTTTCTGCGGTGATACCTGCATGGTATACATTGAGATTTTACAAACCATCGCAATTGAATCTCGGTCTCGTGAGCAATACGCCCCTTTTTATTTTGATTCTGACATAATCTGCCAAATCATTCGGATTCAAATCGGTTCTCCGGCGCAAACATAGCATCATACTGCGCCCACCAGTCCCGATAGCGTTTTTCATGGGCGTAGTACCAGATATATCCGATAAGTGCCGTATAGTAGAGTTTCTCAGCTTTCACCCAAAAATCTTCACCCGCTTTTTCTCCCTCGCCCTTAGTGTTTGCGATGATTGTCTGAACAAGCTTTAGAATATCTTTTTCAGAACGAATATATGCAAAAGGATTGTATTTCATGGATTTTTTGAAATTGATGGTATTTAGAATTTTAATCTCATATCCATTATCCTCAAGCATCTTACCGCACTCAATCACTATCGTTCCTTTTGGAAAGATTTGTCAAGGACATAAACAAAATTTCTTTGACAAATTTATATCTTCTCTGTTTCTCTCTTGATTAGCTTTAGTATTTTATCCTTGTATGTTTCCCCTGTACCTTGCTTAAAATGTAGGTTTACAGTATATTTTGTCTTTCCAATATCCATTATCAACTGTTTATGTGGTGGTACTTGTATTTTTCTTTTTTCTTCTTCCATGTATCCTCCTTTCCATTTTTAGGCAAATAAAAAACAGTAAACCTTTTTTGATTTACTGCTTTCGTGTTAGCTTTTATTGACTTGTTAGTTTAGCAAGCTAAAAATATCCTACCTGCAATACTCTTTTATCTTATCTGCATATTCAGTCGAAAGATTCTTTGAATAAATTTTTTCATTTTTTGAATTTCTGACTTCTTTCCAAAGAATAGAGGCTACTTTTAATTTGTTCGAATATTTGCAACTATTTTTGTCTGCACAGAAATCCTTTAAAAATTGGTTCCATTGACAAACTGAATTATCATACTTCGCATAATTTGATTTTCCATAATAAACTTTTAGCATATCTTGAATTGTAAAACTCAAATCATTTTCTCTTTTTACTTTTCTCCAAGCAGTAGCCATATCAGCAGTAAATTTAAATGGCGAAACATCTGTTAAAATTGAGAAATACTCTCTGAAATGTGTGTTAAAGGAGAACCCGCATTCAAGTAATGGAGTATCTAAGGTAATAGTTTCTACTTGTTTCTTTTCATTTTTTATTGATGACTTTTTAATCAAATCACCCTTAAAGTACTGCTCAATAATATAATTGAGTTCCTGTTTTGTACCTCTGTATTCTAATCCTAATGACTTGCATATCCGTGAAAGTTCTTCACGATACCAATAGTATTTATTAAACTCATCAAACGATGTAATTTTGTCAAACTCAGGTCTACTTTCTATCAATATTCTATCTCCTAAAACCAATTTGCTTTTTCATCTCTAAATAATGGTGTTTCACTCTCTTTGTAAGGATTGTAGTTGTTACAATTACAACCAAACTCTTTCAATGCTTTTATCTTATTATCGGCTGTCCAAACAATCAAAGAGATACCGTCAAATTCTTCAACTTTCCCCTCATTCATTTTATTTTTGAAGTGCCATTCTACAATAGTTTGATTATCCTTATGAAAAAATTGCTTTATATCCCACGCAAGAACTTTTCCTCTTGTATTCCACTCATTAAACCAGTGCTTTACTGTTTGCCGATTTTCATACTTAGGACACCAACTCTCAATATAAATCACATCATCTGAAAAAATATCATCTATTCCTAAGTCTTTTTGTGTAAGCCACATATCAAACCATAAACGAATGATTTTCTCTCTTTCATCCATGAATTTAAACACCTCCAAAATCAAATACTTTTTAATATTATACCATTTTTTCACTCAATTTTATGGGTCTAACTCGTTCCTCTTTACCTGTGTTAGTCCTCTGTTTTCTTGTAGTAATTTCTCTATACAGCTTCTAACACTTTCAGCTTGTTTAACTTCCTCTCGTATTTCTAATATTTGATTGTATAGGCTCTTTTTCTCTTTCTTCAAAGTGCTAGCCTCTGATTTCCACTTGGATATATTTAAGGTCTTACTTTCACCTAAATGCTCTTTCAGATATTTCTTGGCACTCTCAATCAGTTTCAAGAATTCACCCCGACTCAGCAGGGCCTCCAGTTCCGGCTCATGCTCGTCCCACCAGTTCCGCCAACTTTCCGGTGTTTCCCGGCCTTCGACCAGGTCCAGGAGCTTTGCTGTCAGGTTTTTTTTGTCCATAAGATCTTCCTCCGTTCCAGAGGGCGTGGGAATCCCATCAATCCCACCAGAGATACCAGACAGTGGACTGCCGCAGCACATCCGCCAGCGCGCCCACAGGGGCGTCCTCCAGGACATATGAAAAAATCTTCAAATGTTCCACTTGGCATATAGTCAAAAGTTGAAAAACCAACTGTTATTGAACAGCAGCCTACCAATGCATCACCTTCCCATGCTCCGAAAAATAATATTTCCCCTTTGCTGATTGCATCTTTCAGACGTTTCAAGGTATTACCTCGACAAACTGGGATTTAAAGTTCTCTGATTATCCATTTAGCTTCTTGATTTTCTCTTGTTGCACAATATCCACAAGGCATTTCTACCAAAGTTCCTATCGAATTATCTAACTCAAATACAGACTGTAAAGAAACTAATTTAGCGTCCTCTGCTTCGTGTGTTTTTCCGCATAAGAATTGCCACATACCATCATCTTCATCATGTGATACAAATAAAATTGGTTCTTCTCTATTTATTACATGACTACATACAATAGCTGCTGTATTTGGCTCATCATAAAAAGGGAATTTCTGCTCTACAATTTTAGCATTTTTATTCTTTTTTAATTTTTCAAATAGCCCCATAGCTAACACCTCCACAAATTCTAATTTTTATTTATCTACTTTAGCTTTTTTAGTAATTCTACAAAAGGTACTTTATTATTATCTTTTCTAAGCGAAACCAAATCAAAAACAGAATCAATATCTAAATCAAACATTACGGATTCCAAACTAATTGTCATAAAATAATAATCTACAACCTCTTTACTAAACTCATTTTCTAAACTACTCCATAAATTATTCGGTAAAATGCAAAAGGCTAAAGTATCATCACCAAGACTTTCAACAAACCATCTTATTTCAAAATCTTCCTTTATGATTTCGTTGAAATACTTTATAGTTGTATCCCTATCCATATTATCCATATAAGGAATAACTATTTCTTTAGCTCTGTATTTTAATTTTATATCATCACCATATTTTTTATTATTATTTATAAAATCTACTTCTATAAGATTTCCTATTTCATTATTAAAGTAATTGATTACAGATTCGTCTTCTTCTCTCCAATCAATCCAAATTAAATCATTACTTTCCCAAAAATCATCAATATTATCTGGATATAATAAAAATTTTCTTACGCTTTCATATTTATTATTCATAAAACCTTATCCTCAACAAATTCAAGTTAGCAAGTACACATTATATCAATAAGAACTTCACGAATGTCCATTATTGGCTATTTAATTTGGTTGTCAAGCTCAATACCC
>NZ_JAHAJN010000017.1 GCF_018372215.1 Negativicoccus succinicivorans
GTTCGGAGTTACATCCGAGAACGGATTCGGGGCCGCGAATGCTGTCGTTGCGCCGAGGACGCAAGCAGCTGCCAATACTGTTGCCAATTTTTTGTTCATCATTGACACTCTCCTTTTACAAAAATATAAATCCCGTTGCTCTTTTGTGCAGGAGAATTTCAGAATGCGAGTTGCCTGGTTTCCTCTATCCTTAGCTTCTCCCGTTAAACAGGTCAGAGCGCAACCTGTTTAAATTGTCATTATTGTAGCATATGTCTTTAAGAATTTGCGAGCATTTATCAGTTTTATTTTAATCGTTTATTGCATAATTAAAATCACCGCCGGGGAATATCTCTTGGCGGTGATTTTCTATGCCGGACTATTTCTTTATTAAAACCAAAAATATAAGCAGGTTACCACCGCGAGCGCAAAACGATAGTACGCGAACGAAGCCAGGCTTGAATTATTTAAAAATTTCAGGAACCACAGTACCGACGCATAAGCGACGACGGCGGCAGTGACAAAACCCAACGCAAAAATGCCGAAATCGCTCCAATGCAAATACCGCCAAATTTTCAATAAATCATATGTGCACGCTACAAACATCAACGGCGCAGCCATGATGAATGAAAAGTCCGCGGCCGCTTTGCGGGAAATGCCGAGTAACAGCCCGCCTGAAATCGTCGAGCCGCTGCGCGAAAATCCGGGCCATAAAGAAAGAACTTGAAATACGCCGATCAAAACCGCTTGTTTTGTCGTAATAGCGTCGACATCGGCAGTACGTGTTCGAATATTGACACGTTCCGCAAACAACATCAGAATGCCGCCCAAGATCAAACCGATAACGACTGTTTGCCAGCCGAATAAATACGTCTTAATAAAGTGATGCGTCAGGTAGCCGACCGCCATCGCCGGCAGCATCGCGCAAACCAGATTGTAGCAGGAAGTGCCGCGTTTTTTGAACCAGTTTTCGCGCCGCAACATCATTTTAAATTTATCTTTATAAATCAAAAGCACAGACAAAATAGCGCCCAACTGAATAAACACTTCAAAAACGCTTTCTTTAGTACCTGAAAACCCGATCATATCTCCGACAATAATCATGTGTCCGGTGCTGGATACCGGAATATATTCGGTTAAACCTTCCACAATGCCGATGATTAACGCGGCCAAATATTCATACATACTCATTCCTCCTGCATGCAGTTCTTAGGCCAATAAGCCTTGATGAAACAACTTGTCCAGCACTATCCGATCTGTCGGGAATGCCAGCTCCGGCAAATCTCGGTAGTGAAAATAACGCGCATCCGCCGCGTCGTCCGCGGCTTGTAAATCCCCGCCCGTTACCTTGCAAATAAACCAGCAGCCGACACTGAGCGCAGCCGGCTGATGAAAGTTGGACTCGACTTCATAGATGCGCTCGACGATAACGGTAAGTCCTGTTTCCTCCGCCATTTCCCGAGTCAACGCGTCGCGGATATCTTCGCCCCACTCAATATGGCCGCAGGGAATGCACCATTTCCCCGGATAGGTTTCGCCGACGGCGCGTTGGACCAGCAATATCGCGCCCGAGTCATTCAAAACAATTCCCGCCACCGCCGCCATCGGATTGCGATACAAAATTTTTTCGCAATGCGGGCAATACAAGCGCGACTGCGCCTTATTCATTTTCATTACCGGGGGTGTGCCGCAATACGGGCAATAGCGATAGTCCATGCCGCCTCCACAAAAAAGAAGAACCGCTTCCGCAGAAGCGGTTCCTCAGCTATGGTTACATCAGTTCAGCGTAATGACCTGTTTCGGATCATCAATGTCAAAACTGAAATAATTTTCTTTGCTGTTATGTTCCAACTTTAAAGTCTTACCGTCAAACGAGCCGCGCCAGCCAACGATAATGGTATGATCCTGACTGAGTTTTTTAATAACTTCCAGCGGTTCCAATTTAAAAATCGGTGCGAAAAGGATTTCTACGCCGTCTAAAATCACGACATCCGCAGCAAGCGCCTTAAATGCTTTCACAAAAGATTCTTTCGCTTCCACCTTGCGCTCTTCGTTTTCCATTTCAAACAGTTTTTCCATTAAGAGCTCTTTGGCTTCTACGTAAGTATAGTCTTCCGCTTGTTCCACTTCCCGCAAAAGTTTGCTTTTCCCCGAACCGGCACCGCCGACCACAAAGAGCAACTTTTCCGGTAATTCCTGAACTTCCTGTACACGTGCCTTTACATCTGCTACTGTCACCATGCTATCACGCCCCTGTACAATTTTGTTATGGTTATTATAATATAGATTTTCCGAAATGGCTAGACTTGCGCGTCGGATTTATCTTGTGATTTGCGCGTAAAACCGTAGCGTTCCTCTGGCGTAGCCGCCTCGCTGATCCGCCCTTGCGTCAAAATGATGTCCGTCAACTGATCTTTTTGCGTATCCAGTACAAAGACCAAGTAAAGTCGTTTCGCAAGATTTTGCGGATAATACAATAATGCGGTCTGCTGTTGATCGCCGACATGCACGATGGCATTCGGCTCTCCGTAAACATGCGTCACGGTGGAAAGGCTGTCACCAATCGCAATGCCTTTATCCGTCGATGCATTCGTATTGCGTAAAAATACGCGTTTTATTTTTTGCGTCTTACCTTCTACCGTTACTCCGAAGTCACCATGCATCCAAATTTCGTTTTCTCCCTGCGTCAAATGCGTTTCCCACTCTGACCAGGAGGGCTCTCGGTACATTGTTCCCGGAACAAATCCCAATAGCGATGCCGGTGTATTTACGGTGAATGACAAATCATGTTTCTCTTTGGGTAAAGCGACATATGCCAGCTGCATTGACTTGACCTGCAATTCATGTATGGCAAAGGTCAACTCATAGTTAATTTCATTTTCGTACAGCCGATAGCGGTAGTACGAAGTTTTTGTCGACGGCTCATACTCTACTCGAGAAGGCGTGCCGTATACGCGGATTACATTTTCACGGCTGTTACCGATGCCGATACCGCGCGGTGTCATGAGCTTTGCTTTGGTGACTGTAAGCGCACTGAGTCCGGTCAGTGTTCGCATCGGTTCCACTCCGATCGCCGCAGCCGTTTTTTTACCATACGGCAAGTTCTGTTGCACTGTCGCTTCCGCCTCTGTAAAATGGTAGCGATCAATATGATTGCCTCGCACGATGGTAAGAGGTGCTCCCAGCACGTCAGCTAATTTCGCCGAGGCGTCACCGAGGCGCAAACCTCCTACGGAAAAATCTTGTGCCGCAAGCGGTTCGTTTTGAATTTTAGCAACACTCCATACAAGCATTTTCTGATTCCCGTCAGGACCCGTTTCCTGATGCGCGGTACCGGCCGCTGAATTGACTCCCGGCGGCGTCACCGGCATGGTTATCATATCCGCTTGTGCTGCGGCAAAACACGGTAAGGATATAGCCCAAGCGGCGATCAAGAACTTTTGTAAACTGTATTTTTTCATTATGTCCTCCACGGTACTTAATTTAACCGTTTGTTTCCCTTGCTCTCAATTATACCAAAATGCAATGTGGTAAAATATTCTCAGATGGATTATGTTTTTTAAGGAGGTTTTCCTATGTTACGCAAATGGATTTTAGCAGGCTTACTTGCCACCGGTCTTACCGCCACCGGAATGTACGGCGCGCAGGCCGCTGTAATGGATGCTACGGCGCCGCAACGCACCGTCTCGGTCGAGGGCCAGGCGCAACGCGAGCTGGTTCCGAATAAAGCGCAGATGCGTTTCGGCATTGAAGGTCAAGGCGCGGATGCCAAAGTAGCGAAAGAAGCCTACGATCAACGCATGCAATCGGTAGTGGCTGCCCTTAAAGCGGCCGGCGTGAAAGACAAAGACTTGAAAACTGCCAATTTCTTAATTACGCCGGTATATACGTATCCGAAAGATGGCACTGCGCCGAAAATCGAAGCGTATCGTGTAACCAACGAAATCGTCTTCGAAACGAAAGACACCGCTCTTTTGAGCCGCGTGTTGGATTCTGTTGTAAGCGCCGGCGCCAACACGGTTTCCGATGTTCAGTTTGTCGTGGATCAACCGCAACAGTTGAAAGACGAATTACTGGCCGAAGCCATTGATAACGGTCGGCGCACCGCACAAGTGATAGCGCGCGCGGGACACACCCGTTTAGGACGCCTGATGAATGCCAGCGTCGCTCCGACAAATGGGTACTGGCCGGCTCCGATGATGGCACGGGTCGCGTCTGATAATACGTCTTCCACGCCTCTTTTCCCCGGTAGTCAAAAAGTGTCGATGCGCGTCAGCCTCGTGTTTGAGTTAGTCGACTAGAGGCGTTCATATGGCGACAGAATGGAATACTCTTACTCCCGCCGAAGCCGCCGCCAAGTTTGTCGGCGCTGTTCGCGGCGGTATATTTTTAACGACAGGCACGCTTACCGAAGCCAACTCGATGTATTTAAATTGGGGATCGATCGGTTACCGTTGGCGGCGATATGTTGTCACGATTTGCGTAAAGCCGTCACGATACACGCATGAACTTTTAGAAAAAAGAAATGAGTTTACGATCTCCGTCCCTTTGCGTGATGATTACCGCGCGATGCTTCAATATTGCGGTACGCACAGCGGCCGCCATGAAGATAAAATCAGCGCGGCGGGTCTGACTCTTTGCGCTCCCAAACAAGGCAGCACACCGGTGTTAGGCGGCACGGGATGGCTGCATTTGGAATGTCGTACTTTGCAGTCGCTGGTATTTCCTAAAGAGAGCTTGGATCCGGAAATTTTCAGTTTCTTTTATGATCGTGATCGGGATGATGTACATACGTTTTACGTAGCGGAAATCACGAGTGCTTACGAAGTATGATTTTTTTGCAAATAGCCGTTCTTTTGAGCGGCTATTTTCTTTTTGTATATCACAAGAATACATTTGTCTATTGTCTTTCCACACTTATTTCGCTATAATAAGCATATTAAATTGTGGAGGGATGAATATGATTAAAAACTTTTGGCGCTGGGTCAATGAAACCAGCTTGGTAAAATTGATTCTTATCGGAATCATTTTGGGGATTCTTCTCGCCGTATTTATTCCCCAATGGGCAGCTTCCATTTCTATTTTAGGCACATTATTCGTTAATGCCTTAAAAGCGGTTGCGCCTGTTCTCGTATTTGTCCTGGTAATGGCGGCGCTGGCTACCAAACGCGCAGGTACTTCCAGCAACATGCGACCGATCTTGGTACTTTACGTTGTGAGTACTTTCATCGCTTCACTGACGGCTGTCGCGGCCTCTTTCCTGTTCCCGACAATTTTACAACTGCAAGTCACCGATGCGCAGCTCGCTCCGCCGACTAATATTATCGAAGTCATCCGTACTGTTGTTCTGAATATCGTGGATAATCCCGTACATGCACTCATAAATGCCAATTACATCGGCATATTGGCATGGGCGAGTGTCATGGGGATTGCGCTCCGTCAGGCCAACGACACGACGAAACAGTTAATCTCGGATTTCGCGCAAGTGATCACACAATTAGTACAATGGGTATTGCGCTTTGCTCCGATCGGTATTTTCGGCTTAGTTGCGTCCACCATTGCCGAAAGCGGATTCGATGCCCTCATCGGTTATGTAAAACTGCTTTCGGTATTGCTGGGTTGCTTCTTCTTCATCGCGTTGGTGATGAATCCTTTAGTCGCCTTTGTCAAAATGCGTATCAATCCGTATCCGCTTGTTCTGACAACCCTGCGTGAAAGCGGTTTGTACGCCTTTTTCACGCGCAGTTCCGCCGCGAATATTCCGGTTAATATGAACCTTTGCCAAAAGCTCGGCTTGGATGAAGATACATATTCCGTATCCATTCCGCTGGGTGCCACCATTAACATGGCGGGCTCAGCAATCACGATTGCGGTGCTGACACTTTCTGCCGTGCATACACTAAACATTCCTGTCGATTTTGCGACGGCGTTTCTCCTCTGCGTCATTTCTGCCGTCGGTGCCTGCGGCGCATCCGGTGTAGCGGGCGGTTCGCTTTTACTGATTCCCTTGGCCTGCAGCCTGTTCGGTATCAGCAATGATATTGCCATGCAAGTCGTCGGTGTCGGTTTTATCATCGGTGTTTTACAAGACTCCTGTGAAACCGCTTTAAATTCTTCCAGCGACGTGCTTTTTACCGCTGTTGCAGAATTTGCCGAACGTCGTAAAGAAGGTCGTTTATAGTTACTAAATAAAAAACGGTATCCTTTTGAGGATACCGTTTTTTTCTTTATACTTTACCTTCCACAAAATATCTTGTCCACATCGAAACTTCATTTAAGCTCGGATGCGGCGCCATCGTTTCACTCACCGTTTGCACACGTTGCGGTAAAAGCTCACGAACTAAACCTCGCTCGCGCAATTTCTGCACCGTCTCCGAACCGATTTCAGGATGAATCGGCGTCAAGTCCATAGTCCCTGCATTCAACAAATTCACATATGGCTGGAGTAAAACAGAGGCCTGATACCCCACCATATGAGCGCCCAAAATGATTTGCGTCGGACGATCAATCACCAGCTTGATGAACCCGTCTTCCGGACTCCCGTGCGTGATACCGAGCGCATAGGCTTTAACAGTATCAGAGTAATAATGTAACGCGGTCTGCACTTCATATCCCTGTTCTTTAGCTGCTTTTTCCGTCAAGCCCACATGCGCCGCTTCCGGATGCGTATAGGTAACGACCGGAACATTCGTGTAGTTTGCCCAGCGCCATTTTTTCGGATCTTTCTCTTCATACAAATTATGGGCAATAATGCCTGCTTCATAGTTCGCTTTGTGCCGGAACGGCGCCTGCCCATTCACATCGCCCAACGCATAAATACCCGTTTGGGATGTTTCCAAAAACTCGTTTGTGATGATATTACCTTTAGCGTCTGTTTTAATTTCCGTCTTCGCCAAATTCAGCCAATCTGTGTTGGGGATAATTCCCGAGGCGACGAAAACAACATCCGTGGTAAAGGTCTTATTTTCTTTCGTCGCGCGATCGCTAATCGTACAACGGATCTCCTCACCGTCTTTGCGAACACTTTCGACCGACTGATTGGTATAAACGGTGACACCCGCATTTCGCAAGGACTGCAAAACGAATTCCGAAATTTCCGGTTCTTCACGCGGCACAAGATATTGATTATGCTGCACCAAAGTCACGTTGACGCCCAATGCGGAAAAACTGTGCGCAAATTCGGTACCAATCGGGCCGCCCCCCAAGATCGTCATGGTCTCGGGCAACGTTTTGAGAAAACGATCACCGAAAAAAGATTCGCTTGTTAAATAAGGAATGGTTTCCAAACCGGGCACATCGGGGATATTGGTGCGCGCCCCCACGCCCAACACAATGATCGGCGCGCTAATATCTGTCGCTTTACTTGCGTCACAAGTGATTTGGAGTGTATCTTTACCGATGAATTTCGCGGTGCCGTGATAAACATCCAAATTTTCACGTTGCTCATAATCTTTCGCCATAGTTTGCGAGACGTTGATTTGTTTCCAAAGCCGTCGCGAAATAACTTCCCAATCGAGCGTCGGTTTCTCTCCTTTGACTCCCATTTCGGCCCAGCGTTCCGTATCCCGCAATGCGTCTGCCGCCGTTACCATAACCTTCGTCGGAATGCAGCCGTGGTTGAGGCAGGTACCGCCAAATTTAGCCCGTTCCACTACTGCTACCTTTTGCCCGTGTTGCAATGCAGTTTCCAACACGGTCAGAGCGGCACCGGTGCCCACTACGATTAAATCATATTTTTTTACCATGGTATCTCCCTTCGTTTGCATTAATGATTACTCATTTCCTTTATTTTAACATGATGACGAAAATAGAATTTTTTAAAGATGCTATAATGAAAAAAAGACTATGCAAAGGAGGTTGCTATGACACGCAAAAATGCATCCTATCAAGAACGACTGAAAGCATTTCAAGCCCTTTTACAAAATCATCAACGTATTGTTTTTTTCGGCGGTGCCGGCGTATCTACCGAATCCGACATTCCGGACTTTCGCGGGACGCACGGTATCTTTAACCGTGACACGGGTACGCCTTACTCGGCGGAAGAAATGGTCTCACATCATTTCTATGTCGAGCATCCGGAAGAGTTTTTCAGCAATTACAAAGTACGCCAAGGTATGATGAAGGATGTACAACCAAATCGCGCCCATATAATGCTCACCAAATTGGAAAAACTGGGAAAACTCCAAGCGATTATCACGCAAAATATTGACGGTTTACACCAACGCGCCGGTAGCCAAACCGCTTACGAACTGCACGGCTCCATTCATCGCAATTACTGTACAAAATGCCATGCATTCTATTCCATTGAAGATATTATCGAACGCAGCAATCCGATACCGCATTGTGGCAAATGCGGCGGCATTATTAAGCCGGATGTCGTTCTATTTGAAGAACCATTGGATAACGATACGGTTTTCAACGCGATTCAAGCGATTCGTGATGCTGATATGCTGATTATCGGCGGCACCAGTTTAGTGGTTTGGCCAGCCGCGGGATTCATTCATGAGTTTGGCGGCGATGCAATAGTGTTAATTAATCAAGATTCCACTCCGCGCGATCAAGCGGCCAATATTTTATTTCGAGAGTCTATCGGTCAGGTATTGGAGGACGCGATCTCGCCTTTACTTATATAAAAAACACGGCGTACGCCGTGTTTTTTTATTTCTATTGTTTCGTGTTTTCTTATTGATTCTTTTGCGGATGGTGTTTTGCCGTCACTTCTGTGCGACGTTTACGGGCACGATTACGACCGACTTTGATTTGCGGTAGCGGTCCGCCGATGACGTGACGTAAATGATCCGGCCAAGCGTAATCGACTGCTAACGCCAACAGCATAGCCAACAACGCCGCTACCGACCAAGGCACGAAAATAGTCAGCGCCTGCTCGCCGATCAGGCACCACAGTAAAAATAGTCCCATCCCGACCTGACCGATATAACCCCAGCCAATGGCATATACATAGCGAAGCCAACCGCTGTTTTTCTTTTGCTCCATTACGGTTCCGAAATAATAGGCAGCGGTGCCGACCGAAATCGCCAGCATCAAATGTCCGGCAATTCCCAGCGGTAACCCTTGCCAATAGCCAACCATAATAAAACCTATAAACCCGACCAATGCGCCGATGATTAGCGCCATGATGAGTGCTGCCAAGTAAGGAGAAAACACTGTTAAATTAACATACGGAATAATTTGCAAACCCATTCCGGCGATGCAAATCATAATATATGCAAAAGTAAATAAGACAAGACGTTAACGTGACATGTAAAAACTCCATTTCTCAGTATAAGTTATTTAGATTACAGCATTTCACTTCCGCTTCGCCAACTGCACCCGGTCACATAATAAAAAAGGCGCTGCTTACGCAGCGCTTTTTTGTTAATGATTATTTTTCGATGGCGCTGACAACGCCCGCGCCGACGGTGTGACCGCCTTCACGAATCGCGAAACGCAAACCTTCTTCAATCGCGATCGGCGTGATCAGTTCGATTTTCATC
>NZ_JAHAJN010000018.1 GCF_018372215.1 Negativicoccus succinicivorans
CGCTCGCAACCGATTTCGTGTGCAGCTTTGACGAGAATACAATTGAGTTTGGAAATAAAAGCATACAAACGCTATTGAAAATCATTTTCATAAATGGTAAAATACGTAATCAGCATTAGCAATGGTGATAGTGACGGCCAAATTGAAAACTGAAGAAAGGAATGTGGTGGAATGACAAGGAAGACACAAGTTGCATTGACTTATGCTGTTTTGATGCAATTGTTAGCAGCTGCCGGTGCAGGCGTGGGTGCACAGTCAGCAGGTGTCGTCGGCGAGCATATTTATGTGCTGCCGACGGTGGTGGTGGAGGGAACTCCGCTGTGGGAAGATGAGGTGAAGTTCTCACCGCAGAGTAGGACGGTCATTACCCAGGAGGAGATCGAGCGCAAGCAGGCAAAGTCAGTCGAGGAGATTATTTTCCACGAGACGGGCATGACACGCAATACGGATGCAATGGGACGTGTCACGTTGTCCGTGCGCGGGGCGGAACCGCGTCATACATTGATTTTGGTGGACGGTCATCCGGTGATGGGTGATCTGGCAAAATACGGCGGCCAGGCGGATGAATTGATGCGATTGGGCACGGAAAATGTCGAGCGGATTGAGATCATTCGCGGGGCGGCGAGTGCCCGTTACGGGGCGGATGCGATCGGCGGTGTGGTGAATATTATCACGAAGGAAGCCGCCGCAACGCCGAAGTTACAGTTGAATTGGGAAGGTCGCCGTGTGGCTGATGACGAGAGTGAGTTGCCGTATAAAAGTTACTTCCTTCGTGCGGACACGGGGCAAATCGGGAAATTCCGCGCGGCAATTTACGGCAGCCATCGGGATGTGATGCCGATTTACAGTGAGACGTTGTTTGAGAACGGGGTCAATACGAAAGGACCGATCCGCAATGCGGTACGCTTTTTCGGTGATGTGCAAAATGTCGGCGTGTTGGCAACGTATCGGGTGAGTGACGCCGCGGAAATCGATTTTGCGGCCAATCGTTCGGATGAGGTGATGAAGCGGCTGACTAAACATTCCACGGACGGTCCCGATCCCGTGGTGCATTTCGGTCGGAATGCACAGCGGGATACGTATCGGATCGGGTACAGTCAGCAGCACGGTGCGACGAATTGGAAGCTGGATGTCGGGTATGCGAAGATGACGGAGCATGATACGACGATTTCTTCGATTGATGTATTTTCCCCGTATCAAGGGAAAAACAAGTTGCGTTATCTGGATCATGTGTTGCATAAGAATTGGAATGTGAAGCTCAGCGGCAGCACGCAGTTGAATGAACGCCACCTGTTGACTTTCGGTGCGGGCTATATGAAGGAAGAAGGCGAGGGTAGTCGCATTAAAGGGGCGAAAACGATTCGCACCCGGTATATCGATCCCTGGGATTATGATAAAAATTTGCATACGGACGCTAACGGCGTGCCGGAGTCCGCCGTGGAGGATCATCCGATGCAGATGAATGAGAAGGGCGTGCCGCAGTATGATCAGGTATATGATCGGTACGGGTACCGTGATGAATACGGGAAGTCGCATGCACCGGTGTACACCTTTGAGGATTACGAGGAAGACGATCCGGCGAATGAGGCGAAGCGGCAGCAATTCATTGCGGAGTTGCGTCGTGATAACCCGGCGGAGGCATTTATCGAAGATGGTGATCCAATGGATGACGAGACGATTTTGCGACGCTATTACGGGGACTACAAGCGGACGCTGGTCTGGCACGGCAAGAAGTTTGAGCAGGAGGTGACGGATCGCAAGAATCGGCAGCAAATCGGTCGGGCGGAAATCGAAAAGCAATATGTCTTCTTGCAGGATGCGATCCGCTTGAATGACAAGACGACGATTACACCGACGTTGCGCTGGGATCACAGCAACTTGTTCGGGTCGCAGGTGAGTACCGGCCTCGGGATGACGCATTTGATCGGCGGTGATGAAAATCGACGTCTCAAGGTAAATGTCGGTACGGGGTATACGGAACCGGGAATCGGCGAGTTGTACTATCACTGGGAAATGTATGCGGGGATGCCGTATGATCTCGGGATCGGACGGCTGGGATCCTACTGGTTCGGTAATCCGAACTTGAAGCCGGAGAAGTCATTGAATTTCGATATCGGCTATGAACAGGAGCACAATCGCAGCCGCTTCCGTCTCAATGTGTTCCATAATCGGATTCGTGATTACATGACGACGTATTTCACGGGTGCATTGATGGATTTCCATCCGGGGCAGGGGGATGATACCTGGATCAATCCGCCGGATATGATTTACAGTTTCAAGAATATCGGCAAGGCGGAAATCACGGGGGTGGAAACGGAGTTTTCGCGTGCGATTAACGATCATTTCTCCTGGAAGCTCGGGCATACTTACTTGCATGCGATCAATCGGAGCGACAAGAATATGCCGCGGCAACTGTTGAATAAACCGCAACACAAGATTGATCTCGGCCTCACGTATGAAAATCGGCATAGCGGGATTCGGCTTTCCTTCTGGGGCGACTACTATGTGAACATGCTGGACGGAAATACCGTCGCCAATAACGGTAACTTTGTGTACAATGAAACGCCGGGCAAGACGGAATACAAATTCGCCAAAGAGGGACAGCAGACCTATGAGCTGAAGAGCTTCGGCCGCTGGAATGTGTTCTTGCAAAAGCAGATGAAGACGGGATCGCTGGTGTACTTCGGCGTGGATAATGTCTTCAATCATCGCGATGATGATCAGGCGATACCGGAACGCACCTACAAGTTCGGCGTGAATTGGAAGTTTGACGATGCGGGGGCGTTGTTTACGGAGTGTCTGCCGTCGCTTGGACTGACGACGTTGTCACCGCAGACGCCGTTTATCGTGTCGCCGTTTGCGGACCTTGACGGGGTGCGTGTGTTCGGTGATTATCGGATTCGTCATGCGGTCATGACCGGCAAGCAAAAGCCGGCTCAGGCGCGTGTCACGACTAAGGCAACGATCGGTTCGGCGTACAAAAATTATCTCGAACGGGGTGAGAGCGGGTTTGCGCAGCGGATTCGCATCGGTGCGGCCGCCCCTCTCGGCGCGCGGACGAATGTCACGCTGGTCGGGGCGCTGTCCGGCACGGCAGCGGTCGATACCCGTCATGATGTGGGCGATACGGCGTTGAATAAGGCACGACTGGAGCAGGCGGATGTGACGCACAACGCAAGCAAGTGGGATTTCAGTATCGGGCGCTTGACGGAGCCCATGGGCGTGAGCGGGTATTGGTTCGGTAAGGAGTACGACGGGGTACGTGCCGTATGGACGGAAAAGAAGACGCAGCTGCGTGTCGGTTACGGCGATTTCCGTCACAGCACGGGTGTGACGGATTCGGCGTACAGTCGGGCGGAACACGCCGTGTTTATGCGGACGCCGACGAAGAAGGAGTGGCTGGGGTATGACGAGGCGTTGATCAACGACGAAACGTACACCGTGCCGCATACGGAGGTACCGGGGTTTGAGTCGTTGTACGACAAATTGGCCAAGGCGAAGACGCTCGCGGACGAAAAACGTATTATTGATGAGTATTTCAAGGTGATCGCCGAGGATGATCCCAAGGCGTACGAGAAGATTGCAGGACCTTCGTCGTATAAATCCAACAGCCATATTTGGCGGGTTGTGACGGCGACGGACAAGAACGGGAACGTGAAGAAATTCCTCACGACGGATACCTTTGATACCTATGTTCCCGGTAAGGATCCGTTTGATCGGGAGGCGTTGCGTAAAGCGGGCGAAACGTCATGGAACACCGTGATGAGCCGCACCGGTGAGAATAGGGAGCAATGGAAAGGGTTTGTCAGCGGTTCCGGTGTGCTCAGTGATCAGCAGTATACGTTTACCTCGGAATTTTACGGATACGGTACGTATAGGGGCAAGGAAGTTTTGGCGGATTTGGCGACGGCTTTCGGAGGCAAAAGATATGCCGGTTTCGAGCTGAATCAATTGCAATCCGGCGACTTCCAACGTCTCAGCAAAGAGGAAGCGAAGGAGCGTGCCCTTGCGTCTCTGTACGATAAAGACTATGCGCTGGAGAAAGTGCGTAAACGACGTGCGGACGGTGAAAAGGCCATCGGCTATCGCAAGGCGCAGATTACTCCGATCGCAGAGAAAATTATTAACTTGGCGGCGGAGGGCGGACGTTGGAAACCGGAAGGTAACAGCAATTTACCGCTGCACTTACTGGCGAAGAAAGGATACCTGTTCCCGCAGGAAGGTATCGTACTGAAGGCGGACAATGTCCCGGCGATCGAGCAGGCGGTCTATCTGCAGTTGCGGCAAGAGTTGACACCTGCCGTCGGTGTGAATCTGTGGTATTTACGTTCCGTGAATGACGATCAGGCAAAATTGCGCGGGGAACTTGGTATTCGTGATGAATCACATCAAGTTGGCCGCTTGGCGGATGTCGTCGGTGCCGGCGTGCGTGTGCGGATCGGCAAGTATGCGACGCTGTCTGCCGACTACGGCGTGAATCACACGGATTTCGGTGCGTACATGAACGGTCATACCCGTTACGAGCATGCGGCAGGGACTTCCGATTTTGTCGTCAAGGACAGAGAAGCGGGCGATACGCCGTCATTCCATGTGATTCGCTTCGATGTGGGCAGGGCTGATACGACCGTCGCAGGCAGTTGGAATGCGTTTGTCGACTACAAGTCGTTCGACCATGGGGCGTTCTTCGGCGGGAACGGCACGGAAGCATTGTCGGATCGGTATCTGGACGGTATCCGCAGCTTCACCGTCGGTATACGCTATGTTCCTGTGAAGCACCTCCTGCTGGAAGGATTCTATACGTTCGGTGCGGAAGGGATCGGCACACGTGATACGCTGTACGGGCCGGAGCATTTCCGTCTCGGCAATTATACGCGCGTGCAGGCGACACTGCGCTTCTAGTACGGCGTGCGGTCGGAGCAACACCATACAACACACCTTGTCGGTTGGCGGCAAGGTGTGTTTTCATGCGGGTAAATTCGTGTATTATGGAAGCAAATCATGGGCAGTGGCTTTGACGATGTACAGAGGAGGACGAAGATGAAAGCGATCTCGATTCATGCACCGTGGGGTGCGCAGATTATGGCAGGGTGGAAGACGGAGGAGTATCGCAGCTGGCAGACGGATTATCGAGGTGACTTGTTGATTTGCACGAGCAAGAAGCAGTACGGGCCGCAGTTTTTGCACGGGTATGCGATCGGCCATTGTAAAGCGCATTAGGATACGAAAATAAAATGCAAGCACTAAAAAAACACTCCGAAGAGTGCTTTTAGTCTACATAGGTAGAGCCCCGAAGGGCGATGCGGATAAATTTTTATTTGTACTCATAGTACCATGCATATAAAACAGTTGAAAGGCAAAAAAATGAAGATGCTGGTCAGGAAGAAAAGTATCTTCACTTTA
>NZ_JAHAJN010000019.1 GCF_018372215.1 Negativicoccus succinicivorans
GCCGGATATCGGGCGGCTTATTAATAAGGACATTCGCCGACTGGCAACCAATTTAACGGCGCAGGTACGAGACGATGACGGACGGCGGCAGATCTTCTCCGTACGAGAAAAAGGCGATGACCGCTACGTCAATGTAGATCTGACAGAAAACAAGCTTGATTTGCAGATAGTGAAAGAGCAGCTGGTCGCACAGCGCGACTCTCGAGATCAGTCGATCGAGAAAGTAAAGGCACGGCTTGATGAAGTCGCGCCGAAAAAACTCAAACGCGCGTTGGCGTAGGGCGGGCGAGACATGAACGAGAAGGTAATTGCGCTGGAACGTATACGCAAACTGCTTACGTTTTGGCATGAAGCGGGGGCGGAACTTAAGCCCTTGTGCAAGTCGGAGGAGATACGCAAGATGTACGCCGAGTTGGATGAAACGATTGCTCGGGTTGTGGCAAAAGAGCTTAAATTCCTAAAACAGCACTAGAAATTGAAATCGTGTTTAAGAAAAAGAGTTAAGGAGGTGAAGCATGAAAAACGATATGGGCCCACTTGAAAAAGCTTACTTAATTCAAGTCTGCACGGTTGCAATCATCGCAGTAAATTTATTACTTCAATTAGTGATCATGTACAAGAGGTAATAAAAAAGGAGGTGAAGAAAAACATGGAAATCAAGTGTACAGTCGAGGAATGGAAAGAACTCATTAAAAAAGAGCCACGCGATAACGAGGCTCAAATAGAGAAACTACTCATACAGAATCTTGCGGCGAACTTGTGTCTGGAACGAATCCTATTTTACGCCGTGGAACAGATGTATCCTGGCGCTTTACCGGGATTAAACAAAGATTTAGCTGAGATTGATACACAACGAGATCAACTTTTGAGCCGTTTTCAAAATGCCCATAAAAAACAATGATGTTTGGATTTTTAAATCCTATAGAGTCTACGATGATAGGTTTATTTGAAAACATGGCAACTGTTAAGGCTGAAATTTCATCATCATTCAACTCTGCTTCAAATTCATTAATGGTCTTAACTAAGCATTCATAAGTCCAATCAGCTAATTGATAGTCACGAATCCGTGCGAATAGGTCGGCGGGCGATTTTTCAACATTTTCATTCATAATTTGCACACCCTTTCTGAAAAAATGATTTGTAAACCTATCCAAGCCGATTATATCGCCAAACAAATTATTGGTCAAAAATACTTCGCGATATATAGGGGGTAAGGGTTGTATATGGGTCAACATTTTGTAGACGTGATGAAAAAAGCACGAAATGAAAAAGGGTGGACGCAGTACCGGTTAGCGAAAGAAAGCGGACTGTCAAGGGAGATGATTTCAAAGTTGGAATTGGAAATACATTCTCCGATGATCAGCACGGTAGAGCGAATATGTTCAGCACTGGGAATTGAAATTGTGTTTAAGCGCAAGCACGAGAAAAGAGCTAAGAAGGAAAGTTAAACGGAGGTGAACAGTGATGTGGGTGACGCCAAAAGAAATATGCGAGTTCGCACAGATTTCGCGGGTAACCTTGTGGCGACTGAAAACAGAAATGCTGACAGTAAAGAAATTCGCGCGCGGGGTGACAGGTAAGGGACGCGGATTGCGCTATGATCCGGAAGTATTTGATGAGTTTTTACGTTGGCGCGGAACAAGGGGATAAAAATGACGCTATCACTAATGGATTTGATTTTCATCTTGTGTATCTTCGGTGCTTTTTTTATCGGTGCCGTGACGTCCGTAATGATGGTAATAAAACGCGAATGTGGCCGCGGGAATGTCGTACAGAATCGCAACGAAAAACGTAGTGACTAATGCGGCGATTGCGAGAGTCCCATAGCCTAAGCAGATAGCGAAAAAGGTCGCAAACAGTAGGTTAGATAAAAATGCTTGGTAGGGAGATAGCGCGTATCCAGCACAGAAAAAAGCAAGCCAAAAAAGATGATAAATGGTTCGTTTGCTGACCTTATTACCAAAGTGTTTTTCGCGGATAGAATCTACTCCGAGGTCACTACATTCTTTAATGTAGGACATTATCCCCGACAAAAATATTGCAATAAAGATAATCCATGCAGTTTTAATGTCGGAAATATCGGCGATAAGCGAGACAAGCGGGTCGTAAAATTCTTTCATAATTTGTGTCGGTTCCATAGTATTCACCTCTTTTCTGAGGTGAGTATAGCAGAGATGAAGATGAATTGTAGGGAGAAAGGCGGTGAAACGCATGAGGAAAAAACGCATAACAATGAAACGACGGCTCGAGTGGTACGTATTGCGTCCATTGGTGATCTCGCTTATTTGGTTAGACAAGCATTGGCGAGACCTTTTCGCTATCGCCGGCGGTGTTGGGGTGCTCGTTGGCTTTGCGGGGTTGATCACTACCGATGCGCCGCTTTACGCCAATTACTCGGTAGCGTTAGCTTACCTGGCGAAGTGCTGGGGATTAATTATTGGGGGTGTTTTAATGATAAGTTTTTGGATCAGTAAAGAAATGGAGGAGGATCCGGAATGAATGAAATAAAAATAGCACCCGTGGGCGCGGGTGCCAAGAGCAATATGCAACTAAATTATAGCACAGAAAAATTAATCAATCAAAAAGTATT
>NZ_JAHAJN010000020.1 GCF_018372215.1 Negativicoccus succinicivorans
CGATATCCGGCAACATAGCTTCCGCCTGCGCCACGCGGTTTTGCACCTGGACAGAAGCGAAGTCGGCGTCCGTACCCGTTTCAAATTGAACGGATAATGAATACATACCGATAGACGAACTCGACGACACCATGCTGTCAAAATTATCCACGCCGATAATTTGCTTTTCAATCGCTTCCGCTACCGATTCGCTCAATACCTCGGAGCTCGCGCCGGGATACATCGCGCTGACCTGTACTTTCGGCGGCGCAATGACCGGATACCGGTCCACCGGCAGACCGAACATCGCCAAACCGCCGACGATCGAGATGACCAGGGCGATAACGATGGCAAAAATCGGTCGATCAATAAAGAATCTTGCCACAATTTCCTCCTTACTGCTTGCCGGCAGCAGGAGCTGCCTGTCTCGTCTGCGGATGTTCTACTTCATCGCGCGAGAGCATTTTCACTTGGACTGTCTGACCGTTACGTACCTTGGCTTGTCCTTCGACCACTACCGTGTCGCCGGCGACAATACCGGAGGTAATGACGACATACGGACCGTACGTCGCGCCCACTTCCACCGGGCGTTGCGACACTTTATGTTCCGCGTCCACCACGGTCACGATTTTCTTGTCCAATAAAGGTTGTACCGCTTGCGCCGGAATCAAAATGCTGTTGCGCGCGATTTCCGTGTCGGAAATAACCTGTACAAACATACCCTGACGCAGTATTTGTTGCGGATTCGTAAAGCTTGCTTTGACGGTGAATTGACCGCCGCCACCCGACATGTCCTGATCGATTACAACCACCTGACCGGTTTCACCGTACTGCGAACCGTCAGCGAGCTGCAATTTCAATTCCTGTCCCCACGCGCCGGACGAATTTTGCCGCTGCGTCATTTTTAAATACTCCGCTTCCGTCAGATCAAACGTAACGAAAATCGGATCCGTGGATGAAATCGTCACCAACGGCGTTTGGCCTGCCGCAACAAAATTCCCCACCGGTAAATCATCGACCCCGAGCGTGCCGCTGAACGGCGCGCGTACCACCGTATCGGCGACGTTATCGCCGGCAATGGAGGCCTGCGCTTCGTTGGCTTCCACCACAGCGCGATATTGTTCTACCAGTGCCTGTTGCCGCGTAAATTGCTGATCGGAGATCGCGCCTTGTGCAATCAACGTGCGGTACCGCTCCAGATCCTGCACGGCGCTTTCATAGTTCGCACGGGCTTGCGCCGTATTGGCCTGCGCCGCCGCCAACGAGGATTGGTATTGACGAGCGTCAATGCGGTAGAGCGCCTGACCTGCCGTCACCTGCTGCCCGCCCTGCACATATTTTTCGACAATATAGCCCGTCACGCGCGCCTGTACCGGCACCTTTTGCTGGGCTTCCACATGGCCGCTGTATTGCTGCAAAAGCGGCGTATCCGACTGGAATGCGGTGAACGCATTCACAAGCGTCGGCGGCTGTTGTCGCGCTGCCGCGCCGGCCGCTTTTTTCTGGTATGCGCCATAACCCCAAAAAAGTAACGCCAGGATCACTACCGCGCCGAGCGCCATCCAAATATGCTTACGTTTCATCATGTCCCTCATTTCTTCGGCAAAATGCCGGTAAGTACGACTGCGATACTGTCTTCCAGAGACTTCATATATTGTTTCGCATCATTATTTTCTACATACTTGCTCGTCGCGAACACCATGAGCGATTTTAAGATAAAAATCAACACCTGAACATCCGGTGTCGTGATATTCCCTGCCTCGTTTTGCCGCGTGAGATAGGCTTCCAAACACTTCCATTCATTTTCCGAACGCGCAAGCAATTTTTCTTTGACATTCGGATAATGGCGTAACAGTAAACCCAGCAGTTCACTGGTTATAATCGGGTAATCTTTAGACGACGGAATAAAATAATCATGCAAAAACCGTTCCACCGGGATTTCCGCATCCTCCATTAATTTGTGGTGGTATTCTTCCCAGCGATCCATGCGCACCAAAAAAATCGTCTCAATTAACTCTTCCTTTGAAGCGAATTGTTC
>NZ_JAHAJN010000021.1 GCF_018372215.1 Negativicoccus succinicivorans
TATGTTGAAAGAAATAAACGAAATTATTCATGGCGTATCTGATGCGATGACGAAACTCGCCGACGCGTGGTGGGTGAAGTCCTTTTTTTCCGCCTTAGGTAGCGGCGCTATTTGGCTGATACATCTTAAACACGTTCAAGTCTTGGGCGTGTTTATTTTATTAGTATTAATTGACCTTACTACTAAATGGAGCGCGATTACTTATCAGATGTTGCTTGAAAAAGGGGCAAAGCCAGAGAACATATCCGGCTTTGATAAGTGGATAGCTATTCCGGTAGCGTTCGCCGAGGGGCGTGTGTCATCGCGCTTTTGTCGGAACGGCTTTTTTTATAAGCTGTTGACCTATACCATTGCCACGGCGGCTGGGTTCTGTTGGGACTTCATGACCGGCGCAGGTTTCGCCGTCAATCTCGTGTGGATGTACTTGGGCGCATCTGAATTTTTATCTATTCTGGAAAACATGCGTGACGGCGGAAACGTCGTTATGGGGCGTTTTTTGGATCTCGTGAAAGACAAAGTCGAAAAGAAAATTAAGATGTGAAAGGAGAGAATGAACGATGAAGGTATTTATTAATCCGGGTCACGCTCCGAATGGCGTGCCGGATCCGGGGGCGGTCAATCCGGTAACGGGGGATCGTGAATGTGATTATGCTTTAACTTGCGGCGAACAGTTGAGGGACTATCTCATTGCCGCCGGTTGCAAGGCTGCTATGCTCCAGTCCGACAGTTTGAGCGAAATATGCGAAACTTCGAACGCGTGGGAAGCTGACGTTTTTGTGTCTATCCACTGTAACTCATTCAACACGATGGCGAGAGGCACAGAGACGCTTTATAAGTCGGAATCGGGAAAAGTATTAGCCGAATGTATTCAATCTCAGATTATTAATTCGATTGATACGCTTGACCGTGGAATTAAGGAGCGAGACCGTCTCTGGGTACTCAATGCTACCAATGCGCCAGCCGTATTAGTTGAATTAGCGTTCATCGACAACGCAAATGACCTTGAATTGCTGAAAACGCAGTTAAACGCCTTTTCTGCGGCAATTGCGCGCGGCGTGACTGATTATGCCAGACGGTGAATAAAAGCCTGTAAAACACGCTAATTTTCGTGACGTTTTTAAGCGAAGGAGCGGCAAAAGTACGATGTAGGAAAATCATGTATTTTTTCATAGGTGGCGAGGGCCGCTAGGAAAAAATAACGGTTTTTTCATAGGTGGTGACGGCAGTTGTTTCCAAAATGGAAATATCTGCTTTTTGATTTAGGGGGTTGTTTTTTCAAAGTATGTTAAAATGTGAGCAGGTGAACGCGACAAGTCTACGCGAGGAGTCGCAAAGGCCTTGCTTATCTATGCGAGCGGCAAGGTCTTTTTTGTGTAATGTGATATAATGTAATTGAATAGCGGTAATCCTACGGGGGAGCCGCGGGGACTTGCCTACGTGGATGAGTAC
>NZ_JAHAJN010000022.1 GCF_018372215.1 Negativicoccus succinicivorans
GATCAGTTGAACGCGGAACAACAGGCGCAATTGAACCGTTTGGCTGACGAATTCGCGAACGAACTGAACAGCCTCGGCGTACGCGTTTCCAACTTGGAAGATCGCGTCGGCAACGTAAAAGTGACCGGTGACGCTCGTGTTCGCTGGGTAGATGACGGCGATGACGACAACTTCGATATGCGTGCTCGCCTCCAGTTTAACGCGAAAGTAGCGGACAAGACCACGGCAACCGCTCGCATTACCTCGGGCAACTTCGGTTTTGACAGCGACAAAGAAGATCCGGACTTGGATCTCGACCGCTTGTATATTGACCATGAACTGAGCGACGGTCTGCACCTGACCGGCGGTCGTTACGGCGAAAAATTCGGCGCGACCGGCTACTGGTACGATGACGCTTTCGACGGCGTACGTCTCCAATATAAAGCGACCGATGAAGTAACCGCTTCCGTCGGCTACGGCTACGCGAAAGGCATGAAACTCACCAACGCGCAATATGCCAACCTCGAAAACGCTTTAGAAAAAGCGAAAGCGGACGTGAAAGGTTTGGAAGATCAGAAAGAAGCCATTGGTGATGAATTCCGCGCTTCCATGAAAGCTTGGAAGACAGCGCTCGACAACTACGCTAACGCGACGGATGAAAACAAAGCGGACCTCGAAAAGAAACTTGACGCGGCCGCTGAACGCATGGAAAAAGCTAAAAAGGCAAACACTGAAGCGAACCTTACAATGCCGGGCAAGATCGCAGAAGCTCAAGTGAAAGCTGATGAAGCGGAAAAATTGTTCGAAGATTACAAAAAAGACGGTAACACCGCTTCCGTGACGAGCCCGGAAATGACCTACGGCACGTTGGGTTACAACGGCAGCAACTTCCGCGTACTCGGCACCTACATCGCTCCGAACGGCAGCAAAGTGGACGCGGCCGGCTTGGATGACATCTGGGGCGCGGGCGCGATCGTCGGTCTGAACGAAGACTTCTCACTCTCCGGCGACTATTTCAACGTCGGTTACAAAGATCATGACGACGCTGACTTCTGGAACGCTCGCGTTGATTTCGGTCACGCGGACCTGAAGAAACCGGGTAGCTTCAACATCTTCGTTGACTATGTTGACGCGGAACCGGGTTCCTACCTCGGCGGCACGGGTTCGCTCCGTACTTCGAGCTACTTGAACAACACCGAATCCTGGGGCGCGGGTTTCGGCGTAGTCGTTGCTGAAAACGTCAAACTCGAAGGTCTCCGCACATTCAGCGCGGAAACCAAAGACGGCGCTGACCTCGACGACCTCACCAAA
>NZ_JAHAJN010000023.1 GCF_018372215.1 Negativicoccus succinicivorans
GATCAGTTGAACGCGGAACAACAGGCGCAATTGAACCGTTTGGCTGACGAATTCGCGAACGAACTGAACAGCCTCGGCGTACGCGTTTCCAACTTGGAAAACCGCGTCGGCAACGTAAAAGTGACCGGTGACGCTCGTGTTCGTTGGACGGACGACGGCATAAAAGATGAAGATCACTTCGATATGCGTGCTCGCCTCCAGTTTAACGCGAAAGTAGCGGACAAGACCAAAGTAACCGCTCGCATTACCTCGGGTAACTTCGGTTTTGACAGCGACAACGAAGATCCGGACTTGGATCTCGACCGCTTGTATCTTGACCATGAACTGGCTGACGGTCTGCACCTGACCGCGGGTCGTTACGGTGAAACATTCGGCGCGACCGGCTACTGGTACGATGACGCTTTCGACGGCGTACGTCTCCAATACAAAGCGACCGATGAAGTAACCGCTTCCGTCGGCTATGGCTACGCGAAAGGCATGAACCTGAACACGTTCAAACAACTTGAAGAATACCAAGAATTGGCTAAAGAATATAAAGACCTCAAAGATCCGGAAAAAACGCTGGAAGGATTCAAAGCTGATTTGAAAGCAGCTGAAGATGCGAAAGCCGCAGCGAAAAAAGACTATGACGCAGCCGTCGCATCCGGTGATGACTTTGACGTTAAAACAACTGGTCTGTGGTTGGGCATCAAGACACAGGACGTAGCTCTTGCGCAAGAAAAAGTCAACGATCTGACCAGATATCAAGCATTGAAAGCTATGAATTTGGGTGACGTTAAAGATTTGAAGAGCCCGGAAATGACCTATGCTACTTTGGGTTACAACGGCAGCAACTTCCGCGTTATGGGCACCTACATCGCTCCGAACGGTGACAAAGTTGATATGGCCGGCTTGGATGATATCTGGGGCGCGGGCGCGATCTTCGGTCTGAACGAAGACTTCGCTCTCTCCGGTGACTACTTCAACGTTGATTACAAAAACCGTGACGACGCTGCATTCTGGACGGCCCGCCTTGACTTCGGTAACGCGGACATGAAGAAACCGGGCAGCTTCAACATCTTCGTTGACTATGTTGACGCGGAACCGGGTTCCTACCTCGGCGGTACGGGCGCGCTCCGCACGGACAAATACATGAACAACACCGAATCCTGGGCAGCAGGTTTCGGCGTAGTCGTTGCTGAAAACGTCAAACTCGAAGGTCTCCGCACATTCAGCGCGGAAACCAAAGACGGCGCTGACCTCGACGACCTCACCAAA